>DAOTUE010000146.1:0-21196 GCA_034436975.1 Chloroflexaceae bacterium | reverse complement strand
CGATGACGATGACGATGACGATGACGATCTTGAAGCCCCTTTGAGCAGTTCACTGAGCAAGGCATCGGTTTCTTCTGTTGGCACCAGGGATGAGGCCGATGATCGTTTGTGCGTTGCCCCCCCAACGGCAGCAGCGGTATCAAGTTCGCGTTCCATCCCATCCTGTTCTCGCCCGGAGGGGTAATCGCCTGCTGCAAGATGGTGCAATTTCTCCATATAGATATGCTGGAGCGGGCGTTCGACAGGTTCGAGCGAGAGGATCGTCACGCCGGCATCGAGGAGCGCACGCAGGACATTTTCCTGGAGAGCCTGGCTATTCGGGCGCAGCGTTATGATGCGTTCGCCACATTGTACGGCAGGAGACATCTCGCTGAGCGTGGCGCGGAGTTCTGGCTCCAGCGAACTGACCTGGATATTGATGCTGGTACTGGCCCCACGTAGCTGGCGGACATCCACTTCTGCGATGAGGCGACCATCAACCAGCACTCCGGCCTGGTCACAAATCTGCTCAATTTCATCTACGTGGTGCGAGCAAATGAGCAAGGTATATCCCTGGGAACACACATTCGTATGCAATATATCTATCATCTCTTGCCGAGCGGAACCATCCAGACCGCCAGTGGGTTCGTCAATGAGGATGAGATCGGGTTCGGCCAGGAGGGCTTGAGCAATCCCCAACCGCTGGAGCATTGCCCTGGAGAAGGTCGCCAGTTTGTTGTGGGCAACGCTGCTCAGCCCCACGCGCTCCACCTCTTCCCCGATACGCTTTTGCAAGGTTGCTCCGCTCATATCGCTAAATTGCCCCAGGAAGAAAAGGTATTCGCGGGGGGTATAGGGCAAATGGTAGCGCAATCGGGCAGGGAGATAGCCAATCTGGTCGCGGGCCGCTTCGAGGTTGGTTGAGCCGAGAACCTGAACCTTTCCCGACGAAGGTTTGAGAAACCCCATCAGCGTATGGAGCAGGGTGGTTTTGCCCGCACCGGGCGGGCCAAGCACCCCGTAGGCCGTGCCTTCGGGAACCTGGAACGTCAGGTCTCGCAGGGCGGAATAATCGCCAAATACTTTGGACAGGTTTTGTGTCTCAATTGCGTTCATAGGGGGTATCACATTGCCAGAATCAGGAAGATGATAGCGACCAGGCTCAATGGGAAAACCCGCCACCAGCTCAGCCGAAGTGCGTCGGGGAGCGGCAACCGTGGCCACCGCCCGGAGAGAAAGCGCAGCAGCAGGGAGCATCCGACAAACCCGACCAGGAGCAGCAGCAGACCGGCCCACCCGTGGGGGAGCGGGAGAAGAATGGTCAGGCTGGCCAGCACCAGAGCTGCCGTGCAGATATTGCGGGCAAAGCGGGCAAAAGCGTATATCTCCCGTGGGAGACCCTGTCGGCTCCCGCCGGGGGTCAGGCAGGTTTCGGTGGCAAAGGGCCCCCACCCGATGGCCACGGGCAGCGCAAAGATAGCCGCGGCAATGGCCAGCAGATGCACAACGGGCCACTGGCCTCCGCCGAAGTCGTTCCCCCTACTCTGGAGCAGCAAACCGACAGCCAGCACCATCCACAGCAGGGCCCGCCCGATGGCTCCCATCTGCGCTTCGCGGCTGGCCGCCCGCACAATCAACGGCGAGCCAGCAAGCAGGGCCGGCAGGAGTGGCAGGAGAAATGCCCCCTCCAGACACCCCCAGGCCAGGAGCCAGCCCATCGGGTCCGGTGGCGCGGGGTGGAGCGGCAGCGGCAAAAAGACCAGACCGCCAGCAGCCAGCAGCACACTGAGCACAAAGAGCATTCCTTCGACACTCCACCAGACGGGGGGGGCAATTGTGCTGCGCCAGCAGGTCATTGTCTGGTTTGTCCCCTCGGTGAGCAGGGAGTGGATGCTGCCGGCAAGCAGCAAGAACACCACGCCAGGATAGAGCACATAGACACTGAGGAGCTGTGGTATTGAATCAATCATCACGTTACCCATCAAGTCACCTGCTCCCGGATGGCGGTTGCAATCAGCTCCGGGTCGGGCGGGCAAGCATCAACCTCGTGCTGCACCGTTATCGCTCCCACTTCTTCTATTTCGCCCATTTCGCGCACACCCCCTTTTCCAAAGGGGTGGCCATCTATGGCACAGCGTCCAATGACAATCAACGGGGTGTGCGCGGCTTCGCGGAGAATCCGTTGCAACAGGGGCTTGCTGCGCCGGGTGATCGGGCCAGTTAAAACCAGCATATCAGCATCGTGGGGGGTGTGGGCCCATTCCATATCTGCGCTGGTTGCAATGACGGCCTGGATTTCCTCGTCGCAGCCGCCACAGGAGCCGGTGTTGATGCGGTATATTCGTATCATAGCCATAGTTTAGAGCATACTCAATTGCTGCACTTGACGGTTGGAAAGAGCAGGTTTCATTTCTTGCTTCCCATCCAGATCCAGATGTTGCAGGTAGCGGATAATACATCTTGCGACATATTCTGCCTGTTTTACCGGTACAGCATTTCCTATCATCTGCTCAATCTCAGATTTTGTGCCACTGAAAACAAATTCTTGTGGGAATGTCTGGATCAAGCTGCGTTCTTTTGTTGTTAATGGTCGCACAACTGCTCCCGTGGGGGCCGTATCCCCCGGATGGCGGCGGTAATTTCCTGGCACTGGTCTATTCACCCCTCGAATGGTAGGACTGGGTTCATCAATACTAAAAATAGCACGACGGTGATAACTCCTGGGATGCCTATAGTAATGCTCAATATCGAGCATGTCTCCCAGGTATTCTCTTACCGTCAAAGGCTTTTTGCTCAGCCCGCCTTGTAGGAAGGGTTTCAAGGCATTGTCTGCCCCCCCGAAGTGACCAATAAGAAAAAGCCGCTTTCGTTGTTGTGGTACTCCGCACAAACTGGCATCAAGGATGTGTTGGGTCAACCCGTATCCTGTTTCGGCAAGCATCGTACAGGCCCGTACAAAAGCCTTGCTTCTTGCCGCACGATCTACATTCTCCATAACGAACAGGGACGGGCGGACTTTTGAAACAATATGTGCAAAAGTAATAGTTAATTCAGATTGCGCCCCTTCTTCATCCCGTTTTCCCGCAGAAGAAAAATCCTGACAGGGTGGACCGCCTATGATTATTTCAGGGTTGTATTGCTGAAATATCATATTGTCTTTGTGGATGTTGAGATCGTATGGGAAAATAGGATGGTGAAAATTTTGCCGATAGACCCTGATAGCAGGCTCCCAATTCTCAAATGCAGCAAGAAGCTCATAGCCAGCACCCATAAAGCCGAGCGAGAGGCCACCACAACCAGCAAAAAGATCTAAGGCCTTCATTTCTGAGCCGTATTTTCAAACAGATCTGGTGAATTTACCAGGATGGCATCAAAACGTCTTTCGGGGCTAAGAAGTTTCTGCCCGCCCCCAAGAATAATATGTCTCAGGCATTGCTTGCTTACTCTTGGTTTTGTGAGAGCCGCTGAAGCCATGTACTGATGAGTAATCTTTCCAGACAGGGCAAATGCTTTATCATTTCTTGTGTCATAGCTCAACTGATCAATAATTTTCCTGAAATCTATCTTTCCATTTATGGCAAAATCATACAGCATTTTTGTCAACCAGATGACAGTTCTTTCTATTCTCGTGATAGTTTTTGATGCCAGTCTCTCTTTTTCTGCTTCCAGAGATGCGAGCTTTATCAAAGCAAGATCACTCCATACGAATATATCAAGACAATCATCGGCCAGAGCACTGGTTTTCCCCCTGGTTTTCCAGACAGGTTGCAAGAGCAAGGGCAATTGTATATTCACACAGGATGCAGCGATCTTGTTAAGTATATTTCCCATATGACTGATGTATGGACGAACACCGGAAGGTTCTTGCCAATCTTCGATCCGCTGGCACACAGGATCGAGTATGCTTCTCAAGTATTCTCGCTGGTTTTGATAGCGAGATGCGGCATGTAAACTTGCATAGAGAATAGTGTCTGGCCTGACAACGATCTCGCTACCATATCTGCCTTCGTCGTATTCGCAGGTTGTGTGATCTGGCAGGGCCGTCAGCTTGATCTCTATTGCTCGCACACAGTTTTTATGTGGTGTTGAGAGGTCCTGGATAATCAGATCAACACTCGGTAGCGTTCCCATAACAAGATGTGCATATGGAGTATACGCATATTCAAAACTAAAGTGTATGGTATCCGAGAGCGGTGCTAAAGAAAATATGTTTTCTACACCAATGTTTCCATGACACATCCGAGTCTCGTTGTTAAGATAGAGGTAAACAGGTTCTATTCCTCTGGAAAACATATAACAAGCCAGCGCAGCAGGGAATGAGTTATTGAAGCTGTTTTTCCCCCAACTGGATTTTTGCGTAAAGTCACGGTTTGAATTCACCAACCCGAAAAGTCCAGGCACCGGACCGCTCCCTGTAACATGCTTCTTACCCGTTGTTGTCCTACATCAAATCCATTATATCATAGCTCCTGAAATCCCGGCCCCGCTTGCATATCCCCACACTCCGGGCTATACTTGCCAACTAAATGATGGCCCGAAAGACAACGATGGCCCGAAAAGAGTAAGCCTGTTCGGGCAGAGAGCAACCGAAAAAAAGAAAGTCAGGGAAACACAATGGTAGAACGAAATGACGCTCAGGACTACATTGACCAGGATGCAACCCCCTATGGTCAGGAGGTGTCCGAGGATGAGCAGGGAAATGCAGGAGTTCTGGACAGAGTCAAAAACTGGCGCAGCATTATTGATTTTGCCTACACAAGCCCGGATACCGCCCATGCAATGGCCGACTTCACCCCCCAGGTGTTGAAGGTGGCAGGGGTGTTGCTGGTGTTGGCTTTTGCCGCCAACTACCTGCTGGCCGGAGGGTTTATCTGGGGAGTGCTGGCGGCCTTGTCGGTCGTGATGACCGGTTTTTTCTGGCTCTGCGCCTCCAATGCCCTCAAACTACACCATGTGCCAGAGGAAACCCGGAGCAAACTTCGTCGAGGTATTCGGCTCCTGATGGGGGCCTTTTTCCTTTCCATCATCTCGGTTGGCTATTTCCTTATGCTCGGAGTGGAAAGTATAAGGGGAACATAGAGAAGAGCGCGGGGCCAGGCTGAATCAGCTCTGGCTGCGCTCCCATGCTGCCCGCAGTTTCTCCATAGCCTCGGCAATATGGGTTTCGGTGATGATGAGCGGGGGCAGAAACCGCAGCACGTCCGGCCCCGCGGTTGCGATGAGAAGCCCTTCCTGGTGGCAGGCCTCGCGGAGTGCGGCCGTGTCCCCCTCAATCCGCAGGCCCCGCATTAGCCCGCGCCCGCGCACCTCGCGCACTCGCTCCGCGTGGTCGGCGGCGAAACGCTGGAGGGTTTGCTCAAAGGTATCGCCGACCTGCCGCACCCGTGCCAGAAATGCAGGATTGCTGATGCGTTGTAAGACAACCTGTGCCACCGCTGTCACCAGTGGTCCCCCGCCAAACGTGGTGCCGTGTTCGCCCACAGCCAGCGTAGCGGCGACCGGCTGGCGGGCAACAATGGCCCCGATGGGGAGACCACCCCCAAGCGGCTTTGCCAGTGTCATCATGTCGGGTTGCACTCCGGCGTATTCGTGGGCCCAGAGATAGCCCGTGCGTCCCATGCCACACTGGATCTCATCCAGAATGAGGAGCGCATCGCTGGCATTGCACCGCTCCCGCACACGGTGGAGAAACTCATTGTGGGCCGGGCGCAGCCCGCCCTCTCCCTGGACTGGCTCGACAATGACCGCGCAGACATCGTCGGTTATGGCAGCATCCAGGGCTGCAACGTCGTTGAAGGGCACGAAGCGCACCCCTGGCATAACTGGCTCGAAGGGTCGGCGGTAGTTCTCGCGGGAGGTGACAGCCACAGCTCCCATGGTGCGCCCGTGGAACGCACCATCAAAGGCAACAATAGCTGTTTTCGTTGTCTCTTCTCCGTGGTGCTGGCGGGCGTAGCGGCGGGCCATCTTGAGCGCACCTTCAACCGCTTCGGCCCCACTGTTGCAAAAAAACACCTGCCCGGCCCACGGCGTGCGCTCAACGAGCATACGGGCCAGTTCCCCGCCCGGCAGCGTATGGTAGAAATTGGAAACGTGGAGCAGATTGGTTGCTTGCTCACCTATTGTGCGGATAATCTCCGCATCGCCGTAGCCAAGCGCATTGACTCCGATACCCGCCACAAAATCAAGATACCGCTGTCCTTCGGTGTCATAGAGGTAGACCCCCTCGCCACGCTCAAGCACAAAGTCCGACCGTCTGTACGTCTGCACAATGTAGTTCTGTTCGTTTTGAATAGCTGTCGTTGTCCGTTCTGATACCATATTTCCTCTCTCATTCTGTTTCGTCTGGTTTGTTGCGCTGGTGTATTTTCTCATAGTACCATATCCCGGCGGACAATTGGCAAGCAATTGTCACCTGCCGTTCATCAACGCCGGGGGATATGCCATCGCTGGTCTGGTGGGTGTGGTATAATGCCCTTCCGGAATTGTTGAACAGGTTGCAATTGTTACCTGTTTATAGCGATAGCGATACCAGGTTCGCCTGAATGAAGGCGAAGCGATTACAATACTATAGAGGCGAACAAACGTAGCTTATGCCAAAGAGTTATACGCTGGCCTTCGGGCCATTTGCCGCAAACTGGCGTAATCCCCAGCGTCTTGTGCTTTCCATTGAGGGCGACCGGGTAGCCGATGCGGTGTACCATTCGGGCTACAATGAGCGGGGGTGTGCCGAGCGGCTTCCGCGCCTGACGCTTGAGCCGGCCCTGCATCTTGTGGGCCGTGTCTGTGCGATGAGTTCCCACGCGCATGCGCTGGCGTTTTGCCAGGCCTGGGAAACGCTGGCCGGGCGGGAGGTGCCGCGGCGGGCCGCCTATCTGCGCTGCATTGTGGCCGAGATAGAGCGGGTTTCCTCACACCTGTCAGTTCTCGTTCGCCTGTTCGACACGCTAGGGCTAACACACTACCGCGAAGCCCTGCTCCAGCTCAGTGAGCAGAGCCGCCACGCCATGCGGCAGGCCAGCGGGCGACGCATCATTCCCGACCTCTGTTTGCCCGGCGGCGTGCGACGGAACCTCGGCAGCGAGCAACAGCAGGCTTTGCTTGAGCATGTTTCGACCATGCAGCATCGGCTCACAACCCTGATCGAGCGTATTCTGGGTGATTCTGCCCTGTCGGATCGGACGGTCAATGTGGGGACGCTTGCGCTGACAACGGTTGAACAACTGGGGTTGAGTGGCCCGCTGGCGCGGGCTTCGGGCCAGGCCGGAGACGTGCGCTGGAGCCAACCCTACGCGGCCTATCCTGAATTTGCGATGACCGAAGTAGTTGAGCAAGGAGGCGATGTCTACGCCCGGCTGGTTGTCTTTTTGCTCGAATCGTTTGAGAGTTTGAAGCTGGTTGAGCAGGCGTTGCTCAATGTGCCCGGCGGGGCGTGGGAGGGGAGTCTGGGTGGAGAGACAACGGTGGGCCAGGGCAGCAGCGTGGTCGAGTCTCCCTATGGAACCCTGCGGTATACGCTCGAAAGTGATGGGCGGCGCATCACAGGAACATATATTGAGCCGCCACGCCAACTCGACCGGCTGCTGGCGCGGGCCCTCCTGACCAATGCGCTACTCGACAATGTGATGTTGATTGTCCTTTCAACGGATACGTCTGTTGCCTGTAGTGAGGGGTAATCCTGTGGTCTGTTACGAATCCGTAATCGTTCAGCCCCCCCACCTGTCCTCCCTCCAGCGGGGGGATGGATTGGGAGGGGGGCTGTGTCCCCCCGGTGGGGCAAGCGAGACGCTTGCGTACCCAGGAATCAGGGATTGCCCAGATACCGTGAACGATGACCCGGGTCCTGAAGAAAAGAGCATGGTATGATTCTGCTCCCATCTATCGTTTTGCTTGTCGCTGCGGCCCTCTGCCTGGGGTTGAGCCAGCGGGTGCCGACGCGCATCCTGGGAGGGATGGCAGCGGGGGCAGCGGCCCTTGCCGCCCTCTTGCTTGTTGTTGTTCGGTTGCGCTCAGGTGCGGGTGCTCCTGCTCCCCTGCTCTCGTGGGTGTTTCAAGAGCATCTTGAGCTTTCCATGTCCTTCGACCTGGCCCCTGCGCTCTTCCCGCTGGCTCTCCTGCTGACGGGAGGGGGGGCGTTGTCGTTTCTGGCTCTGGCTCTGGCCCTGGCCCCCTCGGTGCGTGGCTTCGGCGTGTTCTTTGCGCTGACGTTGCTGGCGGTTGCTGCTGCGCTGGCCGGACTGACCAGCAGTGGGATGCTCGTTGCATTTCTCTGGATACTGACGGTGCTATTGAGCTACAGTGCCGTATGGGCCAGCGGGGCGTATATCCAGCGTGAGCATGTTTCGTGGGGGATGGTATCGGGCTTGCTGGCCAGTCTGGTGTTGCTCGGTAGCTTGCTTGTGCTGAGCTACTCTCCCCTCTCTCCCCTGGCCCCAGGAAGCACCAGCGGGCCGGGTGGGGTCGGGCCAATAGGGACAGCGGCAGCCGGGGGCGTGCTGGTGGCGTGCCTGATGCTGGTGGGGAGTGCGCCGTTTCATGCCACGCTTGATGAAATCGTTGAGGCTCCGGCGGCCCTGGGGGGGCTGTTCTATGGGGTGGTGTTTCCGGTGCTGGCGTTGGGGACGCTGCTCCGCTTTGCTGAACCAATGCTTGCGCTGCTGGCTATGCCAGTGTTCGGTATGGGCGTTTCCTGGCAGGCGGTTGTGGTGCTGGTGAGCGGGGGAGGCCTGGTTGCCTGTGCTGCGGGGGCCCTGCGCGAAACCCGCTTGCGTGGGCTTCTGGCGTGGCAGGCCAGCGGGCAGGCGGCAATCGTGGTTCTGGCTATTGCATTGGGACATTTGCCAGCCGCGGTGTTGCTGCTGATGAATCTTGCGCTGACCACGCTGGTCGGGGCCCTGGCCATCGAAGTGCTGGAATATCTCACCGGGAGCGATGATTTTTCCCAGGAACTCCCGGAGAAGCATGCTCCCACCCGTCCTCTGCGAACGTCGGGATTGCTCTGGGCCCTGTCGGGAATGGCGGCTTCAGGCCTTCCACCGTTTGCCGGGTTCTGGGGCAAATCCTGGTTGATAGGCACAGCGGCAACTCAGGCCCCGTGGGTGTTGCCGATGGTGCTGGCGGCCAGCGGTATCGTGGCTCTGGCCTATCTCGGCCCCCTGGCACGGTTCTGGGGGGGAGGACTGGTCGCCCGCTGGCGCACCGTGGAGCAACCGGGACAATCGTCCGGGGTCTCAGGCGGGTCGCTGGTGGGGGGGGGCTCCCAATTGCTCTTTTCGCTGGCTCTTGTTCCCCTGCTTGTTGTGGGGGTTGCCCCCCACCTGGCCTGGGAGCAATGGCTGTATCTTCTGCCGGGGGCACCGCCTGCCCTGCCCATGTCTGCCACAGCCTGGAGTGGCTACGTCTTTCTGACACTTATTCTTGTGCTCGTTATTCTGGTGCTGTGGCGGCTGCCGTGGAAACGTCGCACCCTCTCGGACCCGGATATGACAGCGGTTGTCCTTGCCCCCCGCGCACTGGCGGAAACGCTGCTCCCGCTGGCGTGGATGGGGCGGCCCACCTCTTTGATACGCACCTCGTGGGAGGGGCTGACGCAGTTGAGTGCGCTGGTGCATATCCTCTTTACCCCGGTTGAAAAACGCTACTATCTCTCCGGGGTGGTGCTGGTGCTGGTGAGTTTGATTGTGCTGATGGCTCTGCAATAGGGGGGGATATAGAGATGACGATGACAGCTTCTACCTGGCCACTCATTGGGATTGCAGTAAGCGGCGGGCTTATTCTCTTGCTGCAAGACTGGCGGCAAACTATCCCCTCGCTGTTTGTCAACTATATCTGCCAGGCCCTCTTTCTGGCGCAACAGGAGTTTCTCGTGCCCGACCTGTCCATCGGGGTGTGGGGCATCAGCACTGTGGTGCTGGTCAAGTTTGTGGCCGGCGTGTCGGTGACAACAATCCTCACCCTCACGGCGTTGACCTTTTCAAAAGAGTATGGACTGGAAGATCTCGATGAGTTTGGACTGGCCGAATTGCGCCGGGCTGCACGGGCGGCGCAGCGGCAAAAGGCCCCCCGCGCTTTTCAGCCAGGTGAGTATGTGCTGGCATTCTGGGCGATGGTGCTGGCCCTGTTCGCCAGCCTCACGCTCCCGCGCATCTACCCGATAGCTCCCTCCCCGCTCATAGATTTTGCCTGGTACTGGACGGGGCTGACGGGACTTTTTACGCTGGCCACAACCAGAAACCTGCTCAAGGTGGGAATGGGGTTGTTGCTCTGCACAAGCAGCATTGATCTGCTCTATACCGCAGTGGTGAGCGGGCCACAGGCCAGCGGGGTGCGTGTGGGGGCCGTGGCAATGCTGAGCCTCGTCACCATTCTACTCTCGCTCGTGGTGGCTTATCTCAGCGGGTTGCTCTTTGGTCGGCTCAAAACATTGGAATTGAATGAATTGTATACACGCTAATGCTCTACCTTTTGCTGGTCCTTTTTCCAATCTCAATGGCGGCAAGCTGTTTTGCCCTGCGCAAGCACACGGGGCTTGTTGTCATTGCGGCGGTTTTTGCGGTGGTGGCCGAAATGGCCCTGGTGCTCCAGATCCCGCTTGATGAACCGGTGCGGTTGTTAGGAATCACCCTATCGCTTGATGTGCTCACGCGGCTCTTTATGCTGGTTTTCCTGGCCATTGGGGGGATAGCGTTTCTCGTTTCCTGGCACCTGCCCCACGGCGAAAACTTTGTCCCCGTGTCGCTGCTCATTCTCATGATGACTGTGACCATCCTGCTCCTGCAAGATCCGTTTCTTATCTCGCTACTGCTGATATGGGCCGGTATTGTGGCGGTGCTGGCGGTGGTAGACTTGCCTGCTCGTGCCGGCGTGCTGGTGAATACCCGTGTGCTTGCCGCGGCTCTCAAATACCTTATCCTGATGGTTATTGCCGGTGTGCTGATCTACCTCGGCTTCGTGCTGGCCGAGGTGTATCGTCCGGGTGAGGTGCCGGGGCGGCTCCCGCTGGTACGGTTTATCCTGGCCCTGCTGGTGGCGGGCTTTGCGTTGCGTCTGGCTCTCATCCCCTTCCATGCCTGGCTCCCCGACCTGGTGGAGATTGCTTCGCCACTGGTTTCGGTGCTGGTCATTGCCATCATCAATACCACGAGTTTTATTGTGCTGGTACTCTCGTTCCAACGATTACCGGTCCTGCTTGCCGATAATCCGAGCGGGCCGGTGTTGCTCCGCATCGGAGGCATCCTTACCTGTGTGCTGGCGGGGTTGATGAGCCTGGGAGCGGGAGGAATGCGCCGCACACTTGGCTATTTGCTGATCTACAACAGCGGGATGATGTTCTATGGTCTGGCGGCCGTTTCGGTGGTCGGGCTAACCGGTGCGCTCTTTGAAACGCTCAACCAGACGCTCACGGTTGTGCTTATCTTTGTGAGCCTGGGCATGCTGGAGCAACCCGACGGGCGCACGCCGGGTGTGCAACGTGGCGACCTGCTACGGCGGTGGCCCGTTGCGGGTATCGGGTTTCTGGGGGGGGGACTGGCTCTGCTAGGGTTGCCACCTTTCAGCGGGTTTGCCAGCAAACAGTTTCTCTATCGGGCGGCCCTGCAATATGGGTGGGCCGAGTTTGCGCTGCTGTTGCTGGCTACGATGTTTGCCGGGCTGGCCCTCGTTCGCCTTGCCTACACCCGGTTGCTTGGCCCCCGCGAAGAGGTTTCGCTGCCGGCCCCGGAAATGCACGGGGAAACCGAGCTTGACCGGCCCGCCGAACGACAGCTCAAGCCGGAGCCACGGGGGCCGGCGATGTTGGCCATGCTGTTGCTCCTGATTAGCCTGGTTGTCGGACTCTACCCACAGCTGCTCATTGTGCTGATCAATGAGGTTATTCGCGGCCTGACGTTTGTGAATCTGTAACCCTGTGCCCTGTGTGCCCTGGGGGTGAGTGAGATGGTTCTTTTTTGCCTTCTGCGGCTATCTTAACAACACCGAGGCAAGTTGTGTCCCGATCTCAGTCAGGAAAATCTTCTTGCTCTATTTCCCCGACTGCGCTATAGTATGCACGATGCGCTTTGAAGAAACAAGGGATGCTCTCACACGAATGAAACTCACTCCCCCCTGGATCGCGCTCAGCTATGGGCTTGTCGGCGTTGTTGCCTTGCTGCTGCGGGTACTTGATCTGGGGGCGTTCATCTCCGGCGACGAAGCCGACTTCTGGATACACCGTTCCGGCCTGTTTTTGCTGGCATTGCAGCGAGGCGACTACGCAGCAACAGCCATCACCACGCACCCTGGGGTAACAACAATGTGGCTTGGCAGTGCGGGTATTCTCCTGCGGCAGTTCCTCTTTGAGAGCGGTCTGCTCCAGCAAGAGAGCATGGCGACGCTGCTGGTGCTCTATCGCTTGCCGGTGGTGCTGGTCCATGTGGTGGGTATCCTTGTGGGCTATGGGATGCTGCGGCGAATGGTGCCGGCGGCGGTTGCGCTGCTGGCCGCGCTGCTCTGGGCGACCGATCCCTTTGTTGTGGCGTTCAGTCGGGTGCTGCATGTGGATGGGCTGGCCGCCACGTTCGGCATGCTCTCGCTGCTGGCGGCCTGTCTCTTCTGGAACCACACGCGCCATATGGGATGGCTGCTCTTCTCCGGTGCGTGTGCGGGGCTGGCCATCGTCAGCAAATCGCCCGCGCTGGTGCTGGTGCCAGCGGTGTCGCTCCTGGCGGTGTTCTCTGTCCGCCGCGCTCCCCCCGCTCACCTGGCCCGCGGGTTGCTGGCGCAAGCCGGTGTGCTGCTCATCTGGGGGCTGGCCTGTGCTGCTGCCGCCACGCTTGTCTGGCCCGCGGTGTGGGACGCGCCAGCACGGGTCTATGAGGTGTTGCGGGTGGGCGTGGAGGTGGAGGGCGGCTCCCCCCATATGATGGGCAACTTCTTTCTGGGGCGTAAGGTGGATGCGCCCGGCCCGCTCTTCTACCCGGTGTCGCTGGTGATGCGGGCCACGCCCTGGGCACTCGTGGGGCTGTTGCTGTTGCCTCTAGCTCTCCGCAACCCTCAGCTCAAGTATTCATCCCGTGATATTGCGTTTCTTGCTGGCTTTGCCATCCTCTTTATTGTGGCAATGAGCCTCTTTCCCAAAAAATTCAATCGCTACCTCATTCCCTGCTTCCCGGCGATTGTCACCATCGCGGCAGCCGGGCTGGTGAGCGGTATGGAGCACCTGATAGCCCTGATAGCCAGGGTTTCCCAACGCTGGCAAAAAACCAACGATCCCTCCCACCAGACCCCCGCTCCCCATCCCCTTTCTTCTGTGGGCCTTCCCCCCGCCCTGGTCAGCGTGCTTGCGCTGGGCGCAATCCTTCACGGCTTCTGGTGGCACACCTACGGCATTGCCTACTTTAGCGAACTGTTTGGCGGAGCGCGGGCCGGCCCGCGGACCTTCGTTGTCGGGTGGGGCGAGGGGTACGGGCAGGTGGCAAAGTACCTCAACCGTCAGCCCGACATTACCGACGTGATGACCCTGACCAGGTGGGGGTCCTCGCTCAATGCGTTTCTCAAAGAAGGGGCCTACTCGGCGGGGCCAGACGATGGGCAGATACCCGACAAAACCGGCTATATCGTTGTCTACATTCGCCATGTTCTGGGAGGCGATGCATCCCCACCCTTCGACCAGTTCTACCAGCGCACCACCCCGCTGCATACTGTCACCATTCATGGGGTTGACTATGCCTGGATTTACGATGCGCCAGTGCCGGTGAGCACCACGCTGGAAGCCGACTTTGGCCTGCTCATTCACACCAGCGGCTACACGCTGGATGCATCGGCAGTACGGAGCAGCGGCGTGCTGACGCTCTCGACGCAGTTTCAGGCCCGCACTCCCATCGCTACGGATTACCTGCTCTTTGCGTATGTGTTCGATGCAGCAGGGCAGCGCGTGGCGCAAATTGATGTGCCGCCTGCCGGCCCCCACACGCCAACAAGCAGTTGGGAGCCAGGCCGCTATCAGTTCTGGTCGCATCCGCTGCCGCTCCCACGCAATCTGCCTGCGGGCCGCTACCGGGTGGCGTATGGTCTCTACAACCCCGCCGACTTCTCGCGTTTGCCATTGCAGGCTCCACCTCCCCCACCCGGTGCGCCCGTTGATGCGGCGGGCCCGCACGCCCTCTTTCTCAAACCCGTCACGATAGGGCCGGACAATGCGCAGGAAAAGTGACCCCCCTTCTACGCCAGCTGCGCCTGCTATATCTCTCGCTGGTTTTGTTGCTTTTCTCCTGGTGTTGCTGGTAGCCGCCGGGCCGCGAGTGCTCGACCTGGGTCGCTTCGTCACCCACGATGAGGCGGAATTCTGGATTGACCGCTCCGAGGTGTTTCTCACTGCGTTGCAATCGGGTGATGCTGCGGCAACCGCCATCTCAACCCATCCGGGCATAACCACGATGTGGCTTGGGAGTGTGGGAATTGTGTTGCGGCGGCTGTTGCGGGCCTGGGGCGTTGTGGACGAGGTGCGGTTTCCGCTGCTGCTTGCGCTGATGCAGCTCCCTGTTGCGCTGGTCCACACGCTCGGCATCGTCGTGGGCTATGGAATGCTCCGGCGGTTGCTCTCCCCCGCCGTGGCGATACTGGCTGCGCTCCTGTGGGCTGCCGACCCCTTCATCATTGGCTACAGCCGGCTGCTCCATGTAGATATGCTGATGGGTACCTTTGCCACGCTGAGTCTGCTGGCCGCCTGTCTTTCCTGGCTCCCCCCTGGCCCGGCCCGGCTCTATCGCTGGCTGCTCCTTTCCGGGGTGTGTACGGGGCTGGCCATGCTGAGCAAATCGCCCGCGCTGGCCCTGCTTCCTGTCATCGGGTTGCTTGCACTGGGACAGGGGAGAGGGAGCAGGGGACAGGGAATAGGGGCCAGGGGCCAGGGGCCAGGGGTCAGCGGATGGAGCATACCTGGACGAGTCATCCGGCTGCTGGTCTGGGGAATAACCGCGGTCCTGACTGTGGTAGTCTGCTGGCCGGCGGTGTGGGCCGCGCCGGAGCGCGTTGTCGAGCTGGTGCGGGTGGGGGTTGAGGTCGAAGGGGGGAACCCGCATATGACCGGCAACTTCTTTCTGGGACAGGAAGACCCCGCGCCCGGCCCCCTCTTCTACCCTGTGGCTCTGGCTCTGCGGAGCACTCCACTCACGCTGGTCGGGCTGTTGCTGCTGCCGTGGGCGGCCTGGTCAGTCTGGAAGCGGGGAGAGCAGGGGGTCAATTTGCGCTTCCTGGCGGTGCTGGCGGGGTTTATCCTGGTGTTGGCGGGCGGACTGACGCTCTTCCCCAAGAAGTTTAACCGCTACCTTGTGCCGGCCTTCCCCGCGCTCGATGTGCTGGCGGCAGTCGGGCTGGCGTGGGGCGTGGAGCGGCTCATTCCCCTGCTGCTCCGCGTTCTATGGCGTGTTGCCCGCATTCCCCCGCCACGGTCGCCACGTCTACTCCAACAGGCTCGCGTGGCCGGGGTCAGTCTGGTTGCGCTGGCCGCTCTGCTCAATGCGGCCCTGTGGCATCCCTACGCGATAACGGCCTTCAACCAGGTGCTTGGAGGCGCACCCACAGGCGCACGGACCTTTTCTGTCGGGTGGGGCGAAGGGCTTGATCAGGTGGCCGTGTGGCTCAACCATCAGCCCGACATCACCGGCGTGGTGACAGCCGCAATTATGATGAAAACGCTCAATCCCTATCTGCGCCACGGGGCCCAGGCCACCACCCCCCGCGATCCCCATTTGCCCGACAAAACCGGCTATGTTGTTGTCTATATCTACCAGGCCCAGGGGACCATTTTTCCCCCGTTCAATCAGTTCTACGGGCGTGTCTCCCCGCTGCATACCGTCACCATCCACGGGGTAGACTACGCCTGGATCTACCAGGTCCCGCCCCCCGTGGCGCACGAGCGACGGGCGCAGTTTGGCTCATTTCTTGCATTGCGGGGGTTTTCGCCGGAGGGGGAAGCAACGCGGGGCCATCCGCTGGTGCTCCGGCTGCACTGGCAGATTGTCGGCCCGCCGCCGGGCCCGGTGTGGATGTTTGCCCACCTGCTCGGCCCCGAGAACCGCCGCTATGCTCAGGGGGACTGGCCCGCGCTAACAGGGAGAGATGTAGGCAACAGCGACAGCAGCAACAGCAATAATACCGGACGGTTTGTGACAACCCGGCTGGCGGTAGACATTCCCGCCGACGCACCCGCTGGAGACTACCGGCTTGTTATCGGGCTGTATGACCTGGCCAGTGGGGAGCGGCTCCCGCTGAGTGGGGCACCCGCTGTCGGGGAGATGCAGGCGGGACCTCACGCGCTGTTGCTGATGGGGGTGGCGGTGCCGGAGTGAGGCTGGTCGTTGCGGAGTTGTCACTATGAAGAGAGCAAGCGGGAAGCCAATCGCGGTACCTGTATAAGGGAGATGGGACTGTCGGGTTGTTGTGTTTTTCCTCGCCGGGCAAGACAAATTTCTCTGCTCCGACAATACCATCTGGCTCCAGTTTGACAACCTCTACCACTGTCCCATATCATGGCTTTTCTAAAGGATTATCTGGCGTTCTGGAACGCAAAGTAAGGAACAGTTATGCTTGTTGGCGAACGTATGTCACACCCGGTCATCTTCTGCCACCCTGATATGCCCATTCACGATGCGCTCAAGCTCATCAAGAATGAGCATATTCGCCGGTTGCCCGTGGTCAATAGGCAAGGCCGGCTGGTTGGCATTGTCACCGATGAAGATTTGTTTACGGCCTCTCCTTCACCCGTCACGAGCCTCAGCGTGTGGGAGCTGCATTATCTGCTGAGCAAGGTAACAGTTGAGCAGATTATGACACGGGAGGTCCTGACGGTCACAGAGGAAACGCTCATTGAGGAAGCCGCCCGCCTGATGGCCGATAACAAGGTGGGGGGACTCCCTGTCATGCGGGAAGATCATATTGTCGGCATGATAACCGAAACGGACCTGTTCAAGATATTTCTGGAACTGATGGGCGCACGCGACGTGGGGGTACGAGTGACAGCCCTCCTCCACGACACGCCCGGTCAGCTCATGCGGTTGTCGCAGGCAATAGCCGAAAAAGGGGGAAATTTTGTCTCCTTCGGGACGTTTGCAGGCGAAGATCCCTCCAATCGGCTGGTGGCGTTCAAGGTGGCTGACATCGCCCTTGAGCAGGTTCAGGCACTGGTTGAGCCAATTGTCGAGCGGCTGATAGATATTCGTCTCTGCTGCCCCTGATACCACAGGTGCCTGAATCATATGGGCCTGAATAGTTGAGCCTGGGAGCACGTTCGCACCTTCCACCCTGTTCATCCCGATGCAAGCGAGACGCTTCGGCTCCCAGGTTTTCCCCAAAAACTGTTCCCACTATTCCGCTTCTTCGCGTTCCTTGCGAATGAGTGCCGGTTCTTCTCGTGCAGCCTGTCCTTCTTCTTCGCCTTCTGCTGTCACTGCCATGCGGGTATGTGTGAGCGCGGCAACAAGCGCATCACCAGAGGTGATAAAGCTATATGCGGCCCCCACTTGCAGATCGGCCACATGAATACTCTTATCGAAACTATCCAGAATACTTAGATCGACCTCAATATGCTGTGGCAAATCTTCCGGCAGCGCATGCACCTCCAGGTGGGTAAGCCCCTGATTGATCACTGCATCGCCCCGATCCAGGAGCGGGGATGACCCCACCAGTACCACGGGCACTTCGGTGTTGATGGCGATTTTCAAATCTACCACCCGAAAATCGGCATGGAGAATTGTCCGCCAGACCGGGTGGCGTTGAATATCTTGAATAAAAGCCACATGAGCCGGCTTGCCGGGAATGTTCAGCGACACGAGCGACGTGCGCCCCACCTGCTGGTAAATTTTCTGAAAATCGCGCTCATTGACCTGCACGGAAATCGGCATAACCCCTTTGCCATAGACCGTTGCGGGAATCCACCCCTCGCGGCGCAACCGCCGGACTTTCTTCCCCACCACGTCTCGCACTTGCATATCTATTGAAACATGTTCCATTTTTTCACCTGCGCTTTATTGTCATCTTTTCTTTCATCTCTGTTGCCACCAATACGTCCATCTATACGGCCATCTATGCAGTTCCTGGCTCACAAACAAATAGTATACCACACTTTCCCGTTGCGGGTGCTGCCAGTTCTTTTGTTCTTTAGAACGTAAGCGTTCACTGTGTTCGAGCAATCCCTGATTTCTGGGAGCGCAAGCGTCTTGCTTGCATCCGGGCGGGCGCGTCCCCCTCCCAATCCTTCCCCCCGCCGGGGGGAGGACAGGTGGGGGAGCTGAACGATTACGGTAGATCTTTTCCTGTGCCTTTCCTTCGCGCTCTTTGCGCTCTTTGCTGTTTTTGCCATTTTGGGGTCACGCTGGTGTTAAACGCGCTTTCCGAGATGAGCCAGGGCTACATCAGGGGTGAGCCAGCCGGTGCCGGGGAAGAGGCGGGCCACCTGTGGGGCAAAGAGCGGCGATGCTCCCATCACCTGGCCGGGCGCACCGCTGGCGATAACTTCTCCCTGGCTCATCAGCACAACCCGCTCGGCGAGAGCCGCGGCCAGCTCAACATCGTGGGTGACAACGACAATGGCCATCCCCTCATTACGCCATTCCCGCAGCAGGTCAATCAACCGCTGACGCGCCCGGTAGTCCAGCCCACGGGTCGGCTCATCAAGCAGGAGCGCGTCCGGATGGGTGATGGCTATTGCCCCCAGAGCCACGCGCTGCCGCTCTCCCGTGCTCAGGTCGCGGGGGTAGCGGGAGGCTTTATCATGCAGCCCCAACCGCTCAAGCAGGGCCTGGATGGCTGATTCATCCGCCGCCCGTCCGTGGTTTCGCAGCGTGATGAGCAGTTCGTCACGCACGGTATCGGCAAACAGGAGGCTATTGGGGTCCTGGGGCAAAAACCCCACTTGCTGGCATATCTGCGCCACCTCGCGCCCGGCAACGTTGCGCCCGTCCACCTGCACCTGCCCGTGCCTCGGACGCACCAGCCCGACGATGGTTTTGAGCAGGGTGGTCTTGCCCGACCCGTTGCGTCCCATCACCACAACAATTTCTCCCGACGATACCACCAGATCCACGCCACGGAGAACCGGCTGACCATTGTAGTCCACCTCCAGACCACGCACCTGGAGGAAGGGGTGTGTGGGTGGTTCACGTTCGAGAGCACCCCCTGGGAGCGCAAGTGTCTCGCTTGCATGGGAGTGGGCGGGTGGCTGCGGATGGGATGGGGCGGGTGGCGAGTCAGGAATTATCTCTTTCCTGGCGAAGCGCACTCCCTCTTTGATGGTAAGTGGCAGCGGCTCCCATCCCAACGCTTGCCCCAGAGCCACCAGTGGGGGCAATAGCTCCAGGTGGGGCAGGATCTCCCGCGGCACACCGGCCAGCACCCCCGCACCGTCCGGGCCATCGGGGGAGAGATAGACCAGCATATCGGCAAAGGGGAGCACCCGCTCCAGCCGGTGCTCGGCCAGCACAATTGTCAACCCCAGGTCGCTGTTCAAGCGGGTCAGCGCGTGGAGCACATCTTCTGCCGACTTCGGGTCAAGCTGCGAGGTTGGCTCGTCGAGCACAAGCACCCGTGGGCGCAGGGCGAGGGCCGCCGCAATCGCCACACGCTGCCGCTCCCCGCCGGAGAGCGTTTCGAGCCGACGGCTCCGCAGGGGCGCAAGATCGAGTACGTCGAGTACCTCTTCAATCCGGACCCGCATCTCCTGCCGTGGCACTGCCATATTCTCCAGCGCAAAGGCGATCTCATCCTCCACCTGGTCCATCACAAACTGGGCTTCGGGGTCTTGAAAGACAAACCCGACATGGCGGCTCATCATGCGGGGAGCCGCCTGCACGGGGTCAAGGCCATTGACCCGCAGCAACCCGGCAACCGTGCCCCCGCTAAAGTGGGGTACCAGCCCATTGATGCAGCGCAGCAGGGTAGATTTGCCCACGCCCGACGGCCCCACAACCAGCGCGAAATTCCCCTCCGCAATGTCCAGGGTGACGTTGTGCAGTGTGGGGTGGGGCGCGTCGGGGTAGGTATAGGAAAGCTGTTGAAAAGAAATCATCGGAGTATCCCTCATCCCTGATCCCTCATCCCTTCCCTCATCCCTGACACCAGCGGGCCAGCCAGGCCCAGAATAGCCAGTCCGACCAGCGGCTCGAAGGGGGGGATGGTCAGGGCCGGGTAGGGCGAATAGTACAGGGCTTTGCGGTCTATGCCGGGGAGCAGCGCAAGAAATACGACCAGCACCACCCCCGCCCCCGCCAGCACCACCCCATCTCTCCACGACCAGCGTTCGCGGCGGTAGACGGTGCGCGGCACCCGCCGGCTGATGAGCCAGAACACCGCCAGCACCAACCCCGCCCCTGCCAGCAAGAGCAACAACCCCCAGAGCTTCTGTCCCCAGGCCAGCCGCAGCAGCAGGCCCGCCGGCAGCGCAGCCAGCCCCGCAACAAGCATGACCTGCATACGGATATTATGCGCTTTTTCGTCGGCCCTGGCAAATCCGCGGGCGGCCATCGCCTCGGCCAGTTGCAGCGCACGCTCCAGCCCCCCCGTGAGCAACGGGAGAAAAAGCGGCAACCAGTCACGCAGCCCACGCAGCCGATGGCCACGCACGGCCTGGGCCTCGCGAATCTGCCCGAACTGACGCAGCGTTACCGGCACAAAGCTGACCGCAATAGACGTGACGACCGCCAGCGGGGAGAAGGCCCGCGGGATGTACTGGATGAGCGAGCGAATGGGTAGCGCGAGATTGAGCACCGTGAACGCGGCAAAGAGAGCCGAGAGGGTCAACCCGTTGGTCAGCCCATAGAGCACTGCCTCCAGTGTGATATTGCCTCCGACAATGGGGATACTCTCTGGCACCCGAATAATAACCGTCTGCCCGTAGTGCGTGGTCAGGGCATTGAACGCAGCAGCCAGCAGCATGACGATAGCCGCGAAGGTGAAAGGGGAGACGATGGGCGGGCGGGCCTCCCCCGCAGGGTGAATGCTCCCCGCGACAATGAAAAGGCAGAGCAATATGAGCACCAGGTAGAGCGGGTTGCGCGTTGCCGAAGCTGCAACAACGGCCGAGCAGAGCCAGAGTATCCAGCTTAGCGAGTGGAGCGTGTTCATAAAAGTGGCGGCGCAGGAAACCACCTGCTTCAGCGGGTGGAGGAAGTGCCGCCATCATCCTTTCTCCTGGTTGTCACGACTGAATGAGTGTGCTAGACTGTTGTACAAGGCACTCTCTGCAAGG
>DAOTUE010000145.1:0-31293 GCA_034436975.1 Chloroflexaceae bacterium | reverse complement strand
TGTGAATGCTGCTATCAACATTCGCAATCGCTATACGGTTCTACGGAGCCGTGGGGAGTTGTCAACCTCCCCTGAAGCCCTGCCTTCGGGCGAGGGCAAGCCACCCGCTTCAGCGGGTGGTCGTTGACTGCTCCTCCTCACCTCACTCATCTCATCAGCTTGTTTTGTATTGTGCTATCCGAACAATTTCTTCACCTTTTCCAGTCCCACGGTGAGCCGGTCTATTTCTTCGGGAATGTTGTAGAGGTAGAAACTGGCGCGAGTTGTCGCGGGCACATCTAGCGTGCGGTGGAGCAGCTGGGTGCAGTGGTGCCCCGCCCGCACTGCAATGCCCTCACCATCGAGAATGGATGCGATGTCGTGCGGGTGGATGCCGGGCAGCGAGAAGGCCAGCGTCCCGCCGCGCTCTTCTTGCGTGTGCGGCCCGTGAATAACCAACCCTTCGATTTCGCCAAGACGCTCCAGCGCACAGGCGGTCAGTTTTTGCTCATACTGGTGGATAGTCTCCAGTCCAATGCCGCGCAAGAAGTCTACCGCCTCGCCCAGGCCAATCGCTTCGGCAATGGGGGGGGTTCCAGCCTCGAAGCGCACCGGCACATCGGCATAGGTGCTTACGTCAAAGTCTACCACTTTTATCATTGATCCGCCACCCAGGAAGGGGGGCATTGCGTCGAGAATGGCTCGTTTTCCCCACAGGAAGCCAACCCCCGTGGGGCCGCACATCTTGTGCCCACTGGCCACCAGAAAATCACAGCCAATTTCTTGCACATTCACGGGCATATGGGGCACGCTCTGGGCCGCATCTACCAGCACGAGGGCCCCCACCGCGTGGGCCCGTTGCGTGATTTCCTGCACCGGGTTGATTGTCCCCAGGACATTGGACTGATGCACCACAGCAATAAGTTTTGTGCGTTCTGTGAGCAGGTGGTCAAGGTCTTCAAGTATGAGCCGCCCTTCCCCATCGAAGCGCAGGTAGTCGAGACATGCGCCAGTGCGTTGGGCCAGCATCTGCCAGGGGACAATGTTCGAGTGGTGCTCCATTGTGGTCAGCAGAATCCGGTCCCCCTCCTGCACATTCCCGCTTCCCCACGCCTGGGCAACGAGGTTGATCGCCTCGGTCGAGTTGCGGGTAAAGATTACCTCGCGGGGACTGGCCGCGCCTATCATTGTGGAGACCTTGCCGCGGGCTCGCTCATAGGCATAGGTTGCCTCTTCGCTCAGCTTATATACGCCGCGGTGTACGTTGGCGTGGGTGTGGCGGTAGTAGTGGCAGATTGCTTCGATAACCTGGCGCGGACGCTGCGACGATGCCGCCGTATCGAGAAAGGCCAGCGGTTTTCCGTGGATCTCCTGATGCAGGATGGGAAAGTCGCGCCGCAGGGCCAGCACATCAAACAGGGGAAAATCTACTCCTCTCACACGCGCTCCTCCAGGATTTCTTTGAGCGATTCGCGTAGCTCATCGTAGGGCAGCGCATTGAGCACCGGATCAAAGAATCCCATAACAACCATTCGTATTGCCGCTTCTCTCCCGATGCCGCGGGTCTGCAAATAGAAAAGCTGCTCTTCGTCTATCTGCCCGCTGGTGCAGGCGTGCCCTGCGCTGGCGACATCGTTCGTATCAATTTTTAGCCCCGGTATCGAGTCGCTGCGGGCCGCGTCCGAAAGGTGGATGGCGTGCTCTTCCAGTCGCGTCGTTGTGTTGCGCGATGGTTTGGTAATCGCGATCATCCCGTCGAATACGCTGTAGCCTTCGTCGGTGACAATGGTACGAAAGTCCAGATGGCTTTCGGTATGCGCCCCCTCGTGGCGGAGCAGGGGAGCGGTGAGCAACCGCTGACGGTGGTGGGCCAGCGTTGCGCCGCGCCAGCGCACCACGCTTCCATCTCCCTGCATACGGGCCTCGGCTTCGGTGTGTTGCACCTGCCCACCAAGCGAGAGCGAGATCCAGTCGCTCTGGGCATTGGGCCCGAACAATTGCACCTGTGAGCCAATATGGTAGACATTGGCTCCCCACTGCTGGATGCTGACAAAGTGCAGACTACTCCCCTCACCGAGGATGATCTCCGTGGTGGGGCCGGCCAGGGCCGGCTCCGCTGCGTCATACGAGCGAAACTCTTCGACAAAGGTGACGCGGGCACCGGGTTCGAGAACAACGAGCGAATAGGGGAAGATAGCGCGTCTTCCCTCTGCCAGCGTGTAGCTGACCCGCAAGGGCATCTCAAGCGCGGTATTGTGGGGAACATAGAGCAACACGCCATCCTGCCAGAGCGCGGCCCGCAGCGCACTGAACTTGTGTGCGTGGGGGGCAACACCTTTGCCCAGATTGTCGCGGACCAGCGTTTCGTGGTGCTGGTGCTGGAGGGCGGCGGCCAGGCTAGTGAATACAATCCCCTTTTCGGTCAGCGATGCGTCCCACTGAATGGCCGTTCCCTGGGGGGATAGATGCGGAGCGATGGCTTCTGCATTCAATGCTCGCAGGTCGGTGCGTCGCCATTCAGGGGGGAGAGCCTGGACAAAGAAATCCCACGCTTCGGTGCGCCGGGCAACCATCCACTCCGGCTCGCCTGCCTTTCGCACAACCTCGGCCAGATACTCGCCGGTCAATTCCGCCAGCGTTGGAAATTCGTTAGCTGCCATGACCCGCCACTTCCTCCTTGATCCAGTCGTAGCCCCGTTCTTCGAGTTCGAGAGCCAGTCCGTCCCCGCCCTCGCGCACCACCCGCCCATCCATCATAATGGAAACCGCGTGTGGCTTGATGTAGTTGAGCAACCGTTGGTAGTGCGTAATGACCAGCATGCTCATTTCGGGATTCATCAGCATATTGACCCCATTGGAGACAATTTTGAGCGCGTCAATATCCAGTCCGGAGTCGGTTTCGTCGAGCACAGCCAGACTCGGCTTGAGCGTGTACATCTGGAGAATCTCCAACCGTTTCTTTTCGCCCCCGCTAAAGCCCTCGTTCAGGTAGCGGCGCGAAAAGCTGTCGTCCATTTCGAGCATACTCATCCCTTCCCGCAGCATCTTGCGAAATTCGGGGATGGGGATGGCCGTTTCTTTGGGGTCTCTGCCCTCTTGCATACGGCGGGCATTGATGGCCGCCCGCAAGAAATTCGCCACTGTGACCCCTGGAACGGCAACCGGATACTGAAACGCCAGGAAGATACCCAGTTTGCTTCGTTCGTCTGGCTCCAACTCAAGCACGTTTTGCCCGCGATACCAGATTTCGCCCCTGGTGACGGTGTAGCCGGGGTGTCCGGCGATGGTGTTGGAAAGCGTGCTCTTGCCGCTTCCGTTGGGGCCCATCACGGCATGAATTGTGCCCTGCTGAATGGTCAGGTTGACCCCTTTCAAAATTTCCTGGTTGGCAACGGTGACGTGCAGATTTTTAATAATCAAGTCGTTTGTCATAACTTTCTCTCCGAGACAACATGAAAACAGCAGTGGGAATGTCCATCACGAATGGAATGTTCTTGCACCAGCTTTTCCCCGACCACCTGTTCAAATACCTGGCGGTCCATACTGCATACTTCGATGTGTTCCTGGGCGACATCGTGATAGGGGCAGGAGAAAATTTGGATACCGTTGGTGGAAGGCTGCACATCCGAGGGGATGCCCTGTTTTTCGAGCATGGCTCGAAGTTCGTCGAGGCGTGCGGGAATGGTTTCGCTGCGAATGTGGCTTGTATATTCCTGCGCCAGACGGTGCCCCACCTGGCCAAGCAACTGCTCAACTTTTTCCATTCCGTCCTGCCGGACGAGTTCTTGCAAAATCAGGTTGATGAGCAGGTCGTAGTGGCGGGGAAAAAGGCGGTGTGCTTTGTCGGTCAGGGAGTAGACATGGCGGGGGCGGCCCGGGCCGTAGCGCACCATCGTTGAGGCGATCAACCCCTGCGACTGGAGGTTTGCAAGGTGCTCCCGCACGGCGGTTGTACTGACTCCCAGCACCGTTTCTAGTTCTTTGACCGTTGTCTTTCCATGCCGTCGGATGTGCTGAATGATGAGGCCGGCTGGACTTGTGGCAGAAAAACCAGGAACTTCCATACTCCTCCTCCTTTCACCTGGGGAGCAGTATAGCAGGAAGTTCTGTTTTTGTCAATATCTTTAATTAAAACAGACAAAAATAGTGAAACTAGGAATTTCGTCGGGGGACAATATAGGGCCCGCGCACCCCCACGGAGCCTGATGACGCTGCACTGTCGAGGCCAGCTTGCTCGCTACTCAAGCTAACACTTGGCATTTGCGGCTCCCTGTCGGGCGAATCGCCTCCCACCTCGGCAGCGCGGAGCCGCTCGGCCTGCTGGAGCAATTCGGGGGCCGGTTCGTAGTAAAATTCCAGGGCTTCGCCATAGCGGTCTATGCCTGTTGACACCACGGAGACGCGGCTACCGGCGGGAATGCCGCCCGATGCCAGCATATCGGCCAGGGGGGCATCAAGGTTTTTGAGCAAGCACTGGCGCAGGGGGCGGGCCCCGAAGCGGGAGTCGAAGCCTTTTTCGAGGAAATACTCTTTTGCGCCGGGGGTCAGCTCCAGGCGTAGCCCGTGGCGGAGATACTGGTCGTTGCTTTCTTCTATCATGCGGTCGAGCACCTGGCGCAACGTGTCGCTGGAGAGCGGGCGAAAGGCGATAATCTCATCCAGACGGTTGATCCATTCGGGGGAGAAGACGCGCTGCAAGGCCTCGAAGCCAATTTGAAAAATTTGTTGGCCGGTGGCTTCAACGTCTATGTGTGGGGTACGAAACCCGATAGTACGCTGGTCGAGAAAATCCACCATCTCTTTGGCCCCGACATTGGTCGTAAGAATGAGGATACAGCGGTGGAACGAGACCCGCCGCCCGCCATTGAGCAGTAGGATTTCGCCATCCTCCATAATCTGAAGCAGGAGGTTCCAGAGTTCCGACTGCCCTTTTTCAATTTCGTCAAAGAGAAGGACGCTCCCCTCGCGCTCGATGATGTCGGGGTTGAGCAACGGTTTCTGGTCGCGCCCGACATAGGAAGGAGGCGCACCGACGAGGGCCGACACTTCGTGGCCCTGGCTAAAGATAGAGCAGTCAATTTTCAAGAAGGCTTCTTCGTCTGGATGAAGCAGGTCGGCAATCCGACGGGCCGTTTCTGTTTTTCCTACGCCGGTCGGGCCGAGGAAGAGTAAACAGGCCTGGGGCCGCCGCGGGTTTCCGGAGGAAAACCCGAAGCGGGCGCGGTTGAGTGTTCGTATCAGGCTTTCAATAGCGCGATCTTGCCCAAAGATAGACGCACATAACTGTCTTTGCACTTCGTCAAGCGGGTTTTGTGTCCCTCTTGTTGCTCGTATCATCAGGGCCCCCTCTCTATCTGTATCCTTAACGCTTTTTTTATCTTTGCTTTGCCTTATCTTGTCGGTACAGGTATTTGTATTCTAGCATATTATCGGGTTGTTTGCCGAATGTTGTTTCATGTTGTTTCAGCCGTATGGATTTACGTCTGAGGGTGAAACCCTGGGAGTGCAAGCGTCTCGTTTGCATTGGGGTGGGCGAAGCTCCCCCCTCCCAATCTCTCTCCCCGCTGGGGGGAGGACAGGTGGGGGGACTGAACGATTACATTCCTTTTAGCCTGGTTCAACGAAGCTGGTACATCGTGGTACTGATCATGAGGGCGATAAACACCCCGACGATAATGATAGAGAACGTGCTGAAGGACAACAGGAACAGGAGAAGGGGCAGGGCCCCCATTCCGATGCTTACCCCAACGGTGATCTGAACGGGCCGCCCCCGTTTGGCGCGGGTGGCGTAGTCAAGCAACCGCACAAGCAGCCTGGCCACAAGGGGAGCCAGAAACAGCACGATAAAAAAACCAAAGAAACCTATTCCCGCGAGAAGCCAGGTGACAAGAAAACTCGATATTGCTGAGACGATGAGCGAGATGCTTCCGGCAATGAGCAGGTGCGAGGCCGATACCTGGTAGTTGATGGGACGGCGTTCGCGGGCGCAGTCCGGGCAAAGTTGCCCGACAAAGGCGGGCCGCGCACATTCGGAGCACACTGGATTGCCACACTGGATGCAATGCAAGCCGGTTTCCCGGTTGGGGTGGCGGTAGCAGGTGTCAATTTCTGTCAGCAGGGTGTCCGTGTCTGTAAAGGGGTCGTCAATGTCTGCAAAAGGGTCTTCCGGGGAGGTTTCCTGTGGGGACGTTTCCCGGTCTGGCGGCTCCGCTTTTGCTGGCTCCGCCGGAGGAGCGGGCTTTCGGCGTGGGGCCATCACTTCGCCCGCCGCGAGTTTTTGCTCCACCTCTGCAAGTCGGGCGCGGGCTTCCGCGTGGTCTGGCTCTAGCTCCAGCACTCGTTGCAGATAGGTTTGTTGGTCCTTGTAGGGCAACACAGCCCGGGCCAGTCCGAACCAGGCGGCTCCGCTTTCGGGGTATTGCTCGGTGGCTCGCCGAAAATGTTTGCGGGCCTCATACGCATCGCCTACATCGAGTGCAGCCTGGCCCGCCTGGAGAAGATTCTCTATCTCATATGTTTCATTGGCAATATCTGTTTCAGCCATAAATAACCCTCCTGCTACCTATTATATTATAATACCAGGGCCATTTCAAAATCTGATCACCTGTCACCTATAACCTGTCACCTATGGAGGATGAAGGGATGCAAGCGATACGTCGTCTCGTTGTTGCGCTATTGGCCCTGGGGTTTGTTGCAACCGCACACTACCTCTTTATTCAGGATGCGCCCTGGTATCCTGGCTTTATTCGCTGGTTTATGGGACGCTACTACCTGAATATCCCCCGTATGGAAGATGCTTTTCTGGCTATGCTCCTGCTGCTGGTTGGGGCCGGGTTGCTGGCCGTTCATCTGCCCGCGCTCCCTTTTGCCCCTTCGCTGCTGCCGCGCAAAAAGCAAGGGGTAGCAACAGTAGCAACAAAAGAAGAGGAAGAAGCGGGGAACACCGAAGAAAAAAGAACCTGGCGGCCCCTGCTGCGTCTAGGGGGGATGCTCCTGTTTCTCCTGCTGCTTTTTGCTGAGGCCGGACTCATTTTCTTCCTGCTGATGACGCAGGTATCCGAAGGGAACTACACCGGTATGACCCCCTGGCTCTGGGTTGTGGTGCCTTTCCTGCTGGCGGTGGCGGCCTGGGTATTCGATAGGGCCGTCCATACCGCCCTCTCGCCCCACCTGGACTGGTCCGACCTGCGGGCCCTTGTCGTGCTCGTCATGGCGGGATTGCTCATCGGCTCATATCAGCTTGAGCAGATGCCCAACAGCCTCATTGGTGACGAGGGAGCGTTCTGGATGGCGGCGAAGGATATTGCCACGGGTGCGAAGCAGCCGGGCCTGTTCGAGAGAGGGGTATATACCTTTCCGGTGCTCAGCTCGATGTACCAGGGGTTGGTTGTAAAAATTTTCGGGTTTTCGCTCTGGAGCTGGCGGTTTGCGTCGGTGCTAGCTGCGGTTGCGGGGGTTGTTCCCACCTACCTGCTGGCCCGCGAAATGTTCACGCAGAAGGTGGCGACCCTGGCCGGAGCCATGATGATTGTCACGCCCTATTTTCTTGCCTATGCTCGCCTGGGATACAACAACACCCAGTCCATCCCCATTGTTGCACTCGCGCTCTACCTGCTCTATGCAGGGCTAAGACGACAGAGCGTGTTCTATCTCTTTCTGGGGGGTGTGGTTGCGGGTCTCGGCTTCCACACCTACACAGCGGCCCGTCTGGCCCTGCTCGTTGGCGGGATGTTTCTCGGTGGTCTTGTTGTGGTGCGGGTGGGGCAAGCATTGCAGAGACTACGCCAGCAGTGGAGGAACGGAGCAAAGGTGGAGGGAGCGGAGCCGAGCGGGGCGGAGCCAGCAAAGCGGCCCTTGCTTGCGCTTCTGTTTCTCGCGGTGGTATTTGCCGTGGGGTGGGCCGTCACCGCGTTGCCCATAAGTGTCTATAGCAACGTTGTCTATCCAGAGCTGTCCCATCACAAGCTGCTGGAGTGTATTTTGCCCAATACCTCCTATGCACTGACGTTTTTTTCGCCAGAGGAACTCTTCCGCGACTATCCGGAGATAACCGTTGATCATCACCACTTCTTCTATCGGCCCGATCTGTATGGACGGTTGCTGGTGCGTGGGGTTGCGTTGAATGGTCTGGCGTTCTTCCACAAAGGGGTAGCCAATTACCATTTCAATACTGGCCCGCTCCCCGGCCCCGCTGTCATTGGTTTTTTCACAATCGGGCTGGCTCTCGTGTTGGCTTCGCTCCGCCGGCCCCAGGCGTGGCTCCTGGTGCTCTGGTTTTTTGCCGGGGTTGTGCTCCTCAGCGTCATCAACACGTTCCCCCCCCGTCTGGCCCATATGGTGCCCATCATCCCCGCAATGTCTATCCTCAGCGCAGTGGGCTTGTTCGCGGTGGTCAATTTTCTCACGGTCTGGATACGGAGTGTTCCCTGGATGCTCCATGTGACCAATGTTCTGCTCATTGTTACTATGGGCTGGATTGCGATGACTGGTCTGGAAAACTATTTCTGGGAGGTCCCGCAGAAGCACCGGCCCGATGTAGAGAATATCATAGCGTTTTCGGCTCTGGAGCTAGAGTCGCCGCGCCATCTAGTCTACGTCTATTCCACTGAGGAGCAAAAGCGGATGGTCGGCGGCGAAGGCACCCCCTGGATCATCAACAACTTTTCCACCCTTGCGAGGTACCACGCGGTCGAGCGCGAGGCGTTTCTCTCGAGCCATTCGCTTGAGCCAGACAAACCTTATACCTTTTTCTTTTTCCTTGAGGACGAGGCCGAGGTTGTGGACTATCTTGAACAGACTTTTGAAGCGCGCATCATTCCGCACGTCTATTTCAATCATGGTGGTGAGATTATCTTGCTAAGCTGGATGAGTAGGTGAGGTGTGGTGGAGGTGATGGCGGGATTTGAACCCGCGAATAACGATTTTGCAGACCGTCCCCTTAAGCCGCTTGGGTACATCACCTCTGAGCCACATTGTAGCACAGATGCCACAGGGTGACAAGGGGTTATGCCGGCTCGTCGGCTGCCGGCTCCGGGTGTTCTTTCGCTGGCTCCTTCCTCACCAGAAGTATCACCAGTGCAGGGAGATACATCCCCCACACAATCCAGTGAACATTGAGCGAGGGGAAGAGCAACCAGCAAGCGAGAGCCAGCCAGCTAAGCAATGAGAGAAGGAGCATCGGGCGCGAGGCCCGCAGGAGAGCCAGGGGGCGCGTGGCTTGCAAGGTCTGCGAGTCTTGCGCGGAATCGGGCCGGGCAACAAGCCAGAGCGCAAGCTGATCGTAGATGGGACGCTGTGGGATGAGCGCGAGAAGCAGCAGGAGACGGGCTTCGGGCCTGCGCCAGCGGAGCGCGGCCAGCAGCAGCAGGAAGCCCGGAACGACGAGCGCGGGTTGAAAAACAGTGTGGGTGCCGGCGTTGTTCAGCCAGTCGAGCGGCCACGAGGGGAGCACGAGCAGGCTGACAAGCACAAATCCGACTGATAGCGCGAAGCCACGCCAGGTTGGGGAGCTGAGGAATATGGGCAACCCGATATTGGGCTTGGCCAGAGTCAGCGGGAGCAACGTGGGGAGCAACGCTGCTGCCACCAGGAGCGGCGACCACTGCACAGCAATGAGCGAAAACCAGAAGGGCGCACTGAGGAAAAGCGCGTAGTCCCTGAATCCATTGCGGAATAGCCCGAACGCCAGCAACCCGCAAGACACCCCCATAAACAGCCCCCCCGCCACCTCGCGGGGGAAGGGCGCAAAAGGTACCTGTAAGGTAATGGTTTGTTCATCAGGGTGCCCTTGACATTGCTCATCCCTTCGACTACACTGAAGCTATCGCGTGGAAGGTGAAAAATATGGGACGCATTATTGCCGTTACAAATATCAAAGGGGGCATCGGCAAGACCACAACCGTTATCAATGTGGGAGCCGGGCTGGCCCTCAAGGGCGCACGGGTACTCCTGGTAGATGTGGATGCTCAGGGGAACGTGGCCCTGTCGCTTGGGGTTTCCCCCCGACGGACTATCTCCCAGGTCCTTGTTGAAGGTATTCCCGCTGCCGACTGTCTGACCCCGGCCCGCCCGAATCTTGATGTACTTGCTGCTGATGATACGCTACTCAGTGCCCAGATTGCCCTGGCCCATCGCTCCAACTGGGGACGCACGCTCCAACACCTGTTGTCCCCGTTGAAAGAGTCCTACGACTTCCTCTTCATTGATGCGCCCGGCTCACTCACTCCCCTGACCATCAACGCGCTACTTGCCGCAAACGAGATCCTGGTTCCCACAACAGTCGAGCACCTCTCAATCAAGGGACTGGCCATCCTCTTCAAGCAAGTTGCTCGCATTACCGTTGGGAGCAGTATAGTCCGAATGATTGTTCCGACTATGTATGATGCCCGCTTGCGCCAGTCTAGCGACCTGCTTGGGCAACTTCGCACCACCTATGGGGAACTGGTCGCCGACCCTATCCGCATCAATACGAGGCTTTCTGAGTCAACGGCGCAGGGGCGCACCATCTACGAGTATGATGCTCGTTCCCGCGGTGCGCTCGACTACGCCCACCTGGTCAATCGTCTGGGCGATATGTGGGGGTTTCAGAAACCAGCAACCCGGCCCGGTGAGCAAAAGCCCCCTGCAACTGGTGCTCCCGCAGTTCCCACCCCACCGCCATCCCCCGCCGCAACACCCGCCACAAGGGGGGAAAATGGCCGCAGCAAGGACACGCCAGCACCACAGCCCTCCCCTCCTCCCCAGACACCATCCCCCCCCACTCCCGCTCTCCGGCGTATCACCCCCCTCCAGAAATCCCTCTCAACCCGCCTCGCCTCAACAACGAAGCAATCCCCCCACCCTCCCGCTGCCGAAGAAACGCCCCTGCCGCGCACCTGCCCCCACTGCGGAACGCTTCTCAAACGCACCACGCTTGCTGGCTACCGCGTTGTCTACTGCGACAACTGCAAATACAAACAGCAAGCATTGGCAAACGAAATGCACTACTAGAAACACGTCCCCGTTCCTGTTGATCATGTGTCATAAATTGTTATGTAAGTCAAGGTTGGCAAGAGCAGAAACGTATGATACAATTCTCTGAATTGTGAAGATGTTTTCTGAATTTTTTAGATCCACCTCTGGTAGTGATCTCATAGAGGAGATAGATCATTGGCAACGTATGCCTTCATTGGAATTTTCTTTCTCTTCGCGTTTCTCATGCCGATCATCGTGCTTGTGATGGCCTCGCTTCTGCGACCAAAACGCCCGACCCCACTCAAGGAATCTACCTATGAATGTGGACTGGAAGCCGTTGGCGACATCTGGGTTCAATTCAAGATTCAATACTACCTCTACGCGCTCATCTTCGTGGTGTTTGATGTCGAAGTCGTGTTGCTCTACCCTCTGGCTGTAGCGTTGAACCAACTCGGCGTTTTCGCCGTGGTTGCACTACTGGTCTTCCTGTTCATTCTCGTATATGGGCTTATTTATGAATGGCGCAAGGGCGCGTTGCAGTGGGTGTAATCGGGTGTGCTCTAGCTAACACTGATGATTTCTCTGGTAGCATGAAATAATGTACATGATGCAGTGTCGCGCCACCGGCGCGGCATATTTTCGGGTGAACGTATGGCAAATAACGGCAAAACTATTGACACTGACAAGAGCATTGACAGGGATAACGATAGTCCCGATATTCAACAGGAGCTAGAAAACCAGGGGATTTTCCTCTCCACGGTGAATCGCTTCTACAACTGGGGGCGGCGTTCCTCCATCTGGCCGATGGCGTTTGGCCTGGCCTGCTGCGCTATAGAGATGATGGCCTGGGGGCTGAGCCGCTACGATGTTTCCCGCTTCGGGGCCGAACTCTTCCGCGCTACCCCGCGCCAGGCCGACTTGATGATTGTGGCGGGCACGGTGACAAAGAAAATGGCCCCCCAGGTCGTTCGGCTCTACAACCAGATGGCCGAGCCGCGGTATGTCATCTCAATGGGGGCGTGCGCCACATCGGGCGGGCCCTTCCGCGATGGCTACAATGTGCTGCGAGGGATTGACCTCCTTATCCCGGTGGATGTCTATGTCCCCGGCTGCCCGCCACGCCCCGAAGCCCTGCTCCACGCACTCATCACGCTCCAGGAGCAAATAGACGCGCAAAAGCTGGGCCGTGTGCGCTGGTATGGCAAGGGGGAACGGCCCCAGACAACCGATTTTCCCGTGCCAACGTTTGGCTCTCGCGGGTTGGAAATAGAGGGAACGCTGGCCGACCCGGTTGGCGGGTTGCCGCTGGTCAGCCCCTATACTGCCCCAACGCAGGGGGAGCACAAGAGCGGCACCATTGAGCACCCCCAGATTGAACGGATTGCGCCTATCGTTGATCCGACGGTTGAACTTGAAAGCGAACGAAAAGCAGTTGGTGTGGCACCGGAGATAGCAGCAGATGACCTCAAACGAGCATAAGGGAGGGAGCAGCACCATGAACAACGAGGCAGAAAACGGCGTAGCCCTTCGGGAAGATCTGTCGCCGGAGACCCTACGACAACACCTGGAGCGAGACCTGCCGGGGGCTGTCGTTCCCCCTCCCCCGCCGGCGGCCCTCCCGCAGCCGGAGGAAGGGGAAGAAAAGCCAGCATCAAAGGCAAAGGGCAAGCACGCCAGCGAACGCCCCGATTTCCTCACCACGCACGATGTGGTTGTGGAGGCGGAGCGGTTGCCCGACGTGGCCCGCTATATCCGCGATCAGCTTGGCTACACCTACCTTTCTGATATTGCCGTGGTAGACTACCTCGCCGATGGGTTGTTTGAGCTTGTCTACCGGTTCTATCACCTCGACGGGGGAGCCGATGGGCTTGTGGTCAAGGTGCGCGTGCCGCGTGATAACCCGGTGGTCCCCGCCCTCGCGCCGGACTGGCCGGGGGCAAATTTCCACGAGCGCGAAGGGTATGACCTGTTTGGCATCTCCTTCACCGGCCACCCCGACCTGCGCCGACTGTATATGTGGGAAGAATTCGATGGCCACCCGATGCGAAAAGATTTTGTCCGGCAGGGTGATAAGTATATCGGGAAGTAGCTGCATAGCAATGAGGTTGGGAAGCACGGAGATACTTAAATGATAGATCTCGAACCACGAGTGAGCACATTGGAGTCCCTGTTTGGCCATTTTATGGCGCAAACGGGAGCGATGCTTCTTCGCCTGGATCGAATGATACAGGAAACACAACAGCGGCAGCAAGAGATGGAAGAACGCGAGACAACCTACTGGCAAAAGCGGGACGAGGAGCAGAAAGCCTATCAGCAGAAGCACGATGAAGAGGAAAAGGCCTACCGCCGTGAGCGGGACGAACGCGACGAAGCCTCCAGGCTAGAACGTGAGGCCCGCGATGCAGAGAACCGCCAGGAGATGCAACAGTGGATGCAGGAAGCCGAGAAAAGGGCACAAGACCATCGCCGCGAATGGAGCAAGAAATGGGGAGAGATAGCCAACAGTATCGGGCGGATTGTTGAAGATATTGCTGCTCCCAACATCCACGGTGCAGCCCTGACCTATTTCGGCTTCGATGAAATTCTCGATTTTATGGTCAGGCGAAAGGTGAAGAACCGGGTAGACCGATCAAAGCAGCATGAATTTGATGTCGTTGTGGTTGGCCAGGACCGGTTTATCATCAACGAAACAAAATCCATCCCGCAAATAGAATTTGTCAATGGCTTCATTGCAACACGCTCTACGATATACGATTATTTCCCTGATTACCGGGGAAAAAAGGTTATTCCTATCTTCACCTCACTGCACATGGATGAGTCTATGGTCTCCTACCTGACACGAAACAATGTGTATGCAATGGTGATAAAAGATGACACAATGGATATTCTCAACTTTGAGCAGGTGAACGACTGGTATGATACAAACCCAGGAACTACAAATTAACATCGGCCCGCAGCACCCCTCAACCCACGGGGTCTTCCGGATGCTGGCGACGGTAGAAGGGGAAACGCTGGTAGATATGGTTCCTTTCTTTGGCTACCTGCACCGAAACCACGAGCAGATAGCCGAGCAAAACACCTATCTCCAGAACATTCCCTTTACCGACCGGCTTGACTACTTCAACTCGATGGCGAACAACCACGCCTACGTGCTGGCTGTTGAGAAACTGGCCGGTATCGAAGTGCCAGAGCGGGCCGAATATATCCGCGTCATCATGGTTGAACTGACCCGTATGCTCAACCATGCCGGGGCACTGGGCTTTATGATTAACGATATGGGAGCCTGGCAAACCCCGCTGGCCTTCGGCATCCGCGAGCGTGAAAAAATCCTTGACCTGTTTGAGATGATCAGCGGCTCGCGTATGATGTGCAACTACTTTCGCTTTGGTGGCGTGGTGCGCGACCTGCACCCCGACTTTCTCCCCCTCCTGGGCGAACTGATGGAAGCCCTGCCGCGCTACCTGGACGAACTGGACCGGCTGCTGACCGAAAACGAAATTCTGCTCGGACGCGCCGAAAACGTGGGCACGCTCCCCAGAGAGGTCGCCATTTCCTACAGCGTCACGGGCCCGATGCTCCGTGCCAGCGGCATCCCCTACGACATTCGCAAAGCGGCCCCCTACGGCATTTATGACCGATTTGATTTTGATGTTCCCATTGGCACGGTCGGCGATGTCTATGACCGCTACCTGGTGCGGCTTGAAGAGATGCGTCAGAGCTACCGCATTGTCCAGCAGGCTGTGCAACAGTTGCCCAACGCAACAGGGGGGCATATCAACCCGAAAGCACGACAGAACGTCAAGCCACCGGTGGGCGATGCCTATGCACGCATCGAATCGCCAAAGGGGGAACTTGGCTTCTACCTGGTGAGCGATGGCAGCGACCGCCCCTATCGCTACAAAGTGCGGGCCCCCTCGCTCATCAATCTCACGCCGCTCCGCGACATCTGCCGCGGCTACAAGGTGGCCGACGTGATTGCTATTCTGGGAAGTATTGATATTGTGCTTGGGGAAGTAGATAGATAAGGTAAGGTGAACGATGGCAACGCAGATTCCGCGAGGAAAAGTCATTGAGGTGGAGCGAGGTGGCAAGCGGCTACGGGCCGGGCAGGGCTTGCTCAAGGGGTTGGGGGTTATCTGGCACCACTGGAGCAAATCATGGACAGACCGGCTAACCCGGTTTGACCAGATTGCTGGCACATTCACGGTTGAGTATCCGGAGCAGCGCATCAAGATTGCCGAAGCCTACCGCAATTCGCCCGTGTTGCTCTACGATGATGAAACGGGACACGAGTTTTGCACCAGTTGCTACCAGTGTGAGCGCATCTGCCCGCCGCAGGTCATCCATATGACCCAGGCAAAGGACCCCACCACTGGCAAGCCGGTTCCCGCCGTCTCCGAATTCATCATTGAATACGATGCTTGCATGGGGTGCGGCCTGTGCCACGAGGTCTGCCCGTTTGAGGCTATCAAAATGGATAGTGCCTACGAACTTTCTTCAGATGACCACCCCTCTATGACCGTCCACAAGCGCGAACTGCTACGCCCGGTCTCCTACTACGAGAAAATCGCCCCGACTATGTGGGAGCAGGTCAGGGAGAATGCCTATAAGAAGCTCGAAGCGACAAAGAAACGTCGTTCGGGCACGCTCGGCATTGCGCCCCAGGCCATCGAGGCGGGCACGGTTGCTTCCCCCTCTCCCCCGCCAGCTCCCGCAACCGAAGGGGCAAAACTTGCTTCCCCCCCTGCTGGAGACGCTGAAGCCACGGCGGCCACCCCGAAGAAGCTCTCTCCCGAAGAGAAAGCCGCGAAACTGGAAGCTATCCGCGCTGCAAAAGCCGCAAAGAAAACCGCCGAAGGCGGAGAAGGCGGAGAAAGTGCCCCCACCCCCCCCGCCGCGGAAGCCGCCGGGGAGAGCACGGCCCCTCCTACCGATGACAAGGCCGCAAAGCTGGCCGCCATCCGTGCCCGCAACGTCGCCAGGAAAGCCGCCGAAGCTAGCGAACGTGGCGAACGTGGCGAACATGAGGACGAGGAAAAAGAAGGTGGAGGGACCAGCGAAACACCCCCTACCGCGGAAGCCACAGGGGAGAGCGCGACTCCCCCTGCCGATGACAAGGCTGCAAAGCTGGCCGCCATCCGCGCCCGCAATGCCGCAAGGAAAAAAGAACAGCAGGAGGGACAGCAGGCAGGCTCCGAACAGCAAAAGGATGAGGAGGCATAGGGAAAGGGAATGTACGAACTGATTAGCTACCTGAATACGGCTCTGGGGCTAAACCTGCCAGATTGGGCCGTGATGCTCAGCAGGCACCTGACAGTAGCCTCAATTGTGCTGGTGGTTGTTCCGCTCCAGATGCTGCTGCTGACCTACCTGGAGCGGCGGATTATTGCCCGTATGCAGGACCGCGTCGGGCCAAACCGCGTCGGGCCGGAAGGCTTGTTTCAGCCCATCGCCGATGCCGTGAAGATGTTTACCAAAGAAGACATTGTCCCCAGAGCCGCCGACAGGTGGGTACATCTCCTCGCGCCGGTCGTGGCGGCTGCGCCAGTCTTCCTGATGGCAGCAGTTGTTCCCTGGGGACCGGGGGTTGCCCCCATAGATATGAACCTGGGGTTGCTTTTCTTCTTTGCCGTTTCCTCTATCAGTGCGGCCGCGCTGCTGATGGCTGGCTGGGCCAGCTACAACAAGTTTTCGCTACTTGGAGCCATGCGGGCCGCCGCACAGATGGTCGCCTACGAGATTCCGGCTGTGCTGAGCGTGATGGCCATTGTGATTGTGACTGGCACGCTCTCCATTGTCAAGATCTTGCAAGTGCAGGGGGGCGTGTTCGTCAGCATCAACGATGTTGCCACCGTGCCCGACTGGGGACTTGGCTGGTTTGTCTTTACGCCGGTGGGGTTCCTGGCGTTCCTCAGTTTCTTTATCGCGGCCCTGGCCGAGGGCGAGCGCACCCCCTTCGACATTCCCGAAGCCGACTCGGAGATTGTCGCGGGCTATATGACCGAATACAGCGGCATGAAGTTCGGACTATTCTACCTGGCCCAGTATGTCATCAACTTCCTGCTCTGTGCCATCACCGCCATCCTCTTTTTTGGCGGCTGGCAGGGCCCGGGCGTGATGTGGCTCTACAGCAGAGGCATCGAAGCCTCGCCCGATGGGAGCGTGCTTTTCAGTGTGCTGGCAGGCCTGCTTGGGATCGGGTATTTCCTGGCAAAAACCTACTTCTTCTTCTTTGTGATGGTCTGGCTCCGCGGAGCGTTCCCGCGCTTGCGGATTGACCAGTTGCTTGACCTGTGCTGGAAGTTCCTCATTCCGCTAACGCTGGTCAACATCGTCAGTGCCACCCTCTGGACAATTATCACGCGGTGGGGGGCGGCGCAGGGGCTACCGATGCTGGAGGGGGTGGGTGAATGGCCCCGCTGGCTTATCGCCTTCGGTCTCACGCTGCTAATCAACGTGGGATCATTTCTCGCGCTTGTCCACATCAACCGCCCATCCGAAACCAGCGGCGGAGACCGGGCCGACCTGAGAGACGACCAGACCAGTGGGGTTGTCACGCTACCATAATCGGGGGTATAAAGTAGATGCTATTCCAGATAATCTTTGTTCTCCTTGCGCTGTTTATGCTTAGCACAGCCCTGATGGTTGTGACAGCAAAAAACGTTGTTCACGCGGCCCTCTGGCTCATTGCCTCGTTCGCGGGCGTGAGCGCACTCTACCTGCTGCTCCAGGCCGAATTTCTGGCGATTGTGCATGTGCTCGTCTACGTGGGGGCGATCTCAATTCTCATCCTCTTCGCCATTATGCTCACGCGGCATGTTACGGGGCGGGGGCAGGTGCTCCTCTACCAACGCTGGTGGGTCGGGCTTATCATTGCGGCCCTGCTCTTTGGCGCAATCCTTGTGCCAACAGTGATAACGCACCCCTGGGCCCCCGACCAACCCGCCTTGCTTGAAGAACCCGTGCCAGCCCCCCCCCCGCAGCCGGAGAGCGTAGCGACCGTGGTTGACCTGGGCCGCTCGCTGGTTGAAGAGTATCTCCTGCCCTTCGAGATAGCAGGAATTATTTTGCTCATTGGCTTGATTGGTGCGATTGTCATTGCGTTTGAGGAGCGGTCGCAACGCCAGTCAGTGCCGACGCTGGCGGAGGAGGTCGCGCAGCGCAGGCAGCAAAGCAAAGGGAAAGAAAATGGGTGAGGTAAAAAAACAATGCTAGAAGCAGTACCATTAGAATGGATTCTCGTTGTCGCGGCGGCCCTCTTCTGCATTGGCCTGTTTGGGGCCGTCTCGCGGCGCAATGCGGTCGGTATCCTGATGGGCATTGAACTGATGCTCAATTCGGTCAATATCAACCTGGTCGCCTTCTGGCGATATTTGCAACCAGACGAGGTGACGGGGCAGGTTTTCGCCCTGTTTGTCATTACCGTGGCGGCCGTGGAAGCCGCCGTTGGTCTGGCGATGATTATTGCCGTCTACCGCGCATGGCAGACGGTCAATGTGGATACCGTGGACTCGATGAAGGGATAATAAGGGGTAATTAAGGGGTTACGGACGCATGGGATTTTTTCTACAATATGCCTGGCTCATACCGCTCTTCCCGCTGCTCGGCTTTGCCATTATCACGCTCACGCCAATCCGCCGTAGCAAACCGGCAAGCGGATGGCTGGCCATTGGCCTGATGGGCGTGGCGGTCATCTTTGCGCTTGGCTTGCTTGCCGGCGTGTCGCAGGGGCTACACCTGGCCGACGATGGGCACGTTGTGGCGATGCACGAGGCAGGAGAGCACGGCACGGAACACGAGACCGCACCCGGTGTAGAGGCTGGCGCGGAACACGACACAGGACATGACGCAGAGCACGACACAGAACACGGCGCAGCATTCGCGTTTCCCGCGCCCAACGTGGTGCAGCGGGTTGTCTGGGCCCCGCTTGGCAGCGGCTCGTTCCAGATGGGCGTGTACATTGATTCGCTGACGGCCCTGGTCCTGGTGATGGTGACAATCACTTCGGCCTGCATTCACCTCTTCTCAATGGGGTATATGGCAAAGAACGAGCGACAATCGCGCTTCTTTTCGTTTATCTCGCTCTTCACCGCGGCTATGCTTGGGATGGTGATGGCCGACAATCTCCTGCTCTTCTTCATCTGCTGGGAGATTATGGGGTTGTGCTCCTACCTGCTTATTGGCTTTCTCTACGAACGCCCGCAGGCCTCCCGCGCTGGCATCAAAGCCTTCATCACCACGCGCATTGGCGATGTGCTGATGCTTATCGGCATGGTCTACCTCTACACCCAGGCCGGTAGTCTGGCGTTCGGGATGGCAAAAGGGGAGATTTTTAACGCGGAATTTCTCCAGCATCTCGCAGAGGGCACAAACGCCCTGGGGATGAGCCACGCCACGGCTATAGCCCTGCTCATTTTTGCTGGCACCGTGGGCAAGTCGGCCCAGTTTCCGCTCCACGTCTGGCTCCCCGACGCAATGGAAGGCCCCACGCCCGTTTCGGCCCTCATCCACGCCGCAACAATGGTTTCGGCAGGCGTATTCCTGGTCGGGCGCACCTTCCCCATTTTCAAGGCAGACGATGGAACGGCCCTGCTGGTCGTCTCTATCATTGGCGCGTTTACGGCCCTCTTTGCCGCCACAATTGCCGTCGCCCAGTTTGACATCAAGCGCATCCTGGCCTATTCCACGCTCTCGCAGCTTGGCTTTATGGTGGCTGCGCTTGGCATTGGTGGGTGGGTGGCCGGCATCTTCCATATGCTGACGCACGCCTTTTTCAAAGCGTTGCTCTTTCTGGGGAGCGGGTCGGTTATCCACGCAATGGAAGAGACAAAGACAATAGAAGACATTCACCACCACGACGAGTACGCAGCGCAGCAGACCGCCCAGGACATTCGCAACATGGGCAACCTGAGACGATATATGCCCTGGACCTTCTGGACCTACACGGCGGGCTATCTCGCGCTGGCAGGCATTGTGCCGTTTGCGGGCTTCTGGAGCAAGGATGAGATTCTGGCCGACGCACAGAATCACGGCCATCTCGTGGTCTATATCGTGCTGAGTGTTGCAGCGTTTCTCACGGCCTTCTATATGACGCGGCAATGGCGTACCGTGTTCTTTGGCACCTACCGCGGAGCGAAACCGCTGATATTTGTCAACCCGGAGCCGCCCCTCCCCACCCCGCACGATGCCCACGGACACGGGCACGATGCCCACGGGCACGAACACGAACCCCCCACACACCCGCACGAGAGCCACTGGACCATCGTTGCGCCGCTGGCCATCCTGGCCTTCTTTGCCGTCACGCTGGGGCTTATCAACCTGCCCTTCGCGCTCCCCGGCGGCCACTGGATGAGCCACCTGCTCGGACAGGCCGCAGCAGAATTCAATATCGTTGTGGCTGTGGTGTCGCTGGTGGTGGCTGTGGCGGGCATTGCGGCCGCGTGGTTCTACGCCAGCGCATTCGCCACCGCCCACGACGAGGACCCCCTGGAGAAGCGGTTGCCGGGCTTCGGTCTGCTGAACAACAAATACTACATTGACGAACTCTACGCCCTCACCATCAAGCACCTTACCTATGCGCTGGCGGCGGCCTGGCGATGGGTTGATCAACACATTCTGGATCGCATCGTCAACGGAACGGGCCTGCTGACACTCTTCATCTCAAAGATCAATTTTATCGTTGATGATACAGTCCTGAACGACGGGCCCGACGCGGTTGGCAAGGGAACGATTGTTTCGGGGCGGCAAGTGCGGCAGACGCAGACGGGCAAAGTGCAGGATTATATCGGGTTTGTTTTTGCGGGGGTCGTGGTGTTGGGGTTGGTGTATCTGTATGGGGTTTGGAAGTAGTTAAGGAGTTTTTTCGATGCCCGCTTACCTCTCGGCCTCCCCCGATGGTGTGCCGTGGCTTACATTACTGATGCTCTCGCCGCTGGTCGGTATCGCCCTGGTCGGGTTCGCCGCCGTGGTGCGGCTTGATGATCGCACAGTCAGGCGCGGGGTGCTCGCGTGGATGCTTATCCCCCTCGGTCTGGCTATTGCCGTGTGGCAGGGGTTCGACCCCTCCGCTGTCAGCGATGGGCAGGGGGTTATTCAGTTTGTCGAAAAGGTGCCGTGGGTCAAAGCTATCCGCGTGGAGTATTTCCTGGGGGTGGATGGGATCAGCCTGCCGATGGTCCTGCTCACGGCGGTGATGTCCCCCATTGCTGCGCTTGCCTCGTTCGGGCAGACCCGCAATGTCAAAGCCCATTTCGCGCTCTTGCTGCTGCTTGAAGCCGCAATGATTGGCTATTTTATTTCGCTTGATTTCTTCTTCTTCTTCATCTTCTGGGAGTTTAGCCTGGTGCCGGCCTACTTCCTCATTCAGGTGTGGGGCCGCGAAAACCGCCGCTATGCTGCATTCAAGTTCTTCATCTACACAATGGCGGGATCGGCAGCTATGCTCCTGCTGTTCCAGTTTTTCTACCTGGCCACCCGCGCCGCCGGCAACGCCACCTTCAATCTGGTTACGTATGGGCGGTTGGGGCAGGGCTTGCCCGTCGAGGGCTTCCAGGATAGCTTGCAGCAGATACTCCTGAACTTTGCCGAGCAAGTTGGCGTGACGCAGGCCCTGGGGGCCCACCCGATGCTCTATGCGTCAATTGCCTTCTGGGCCATCTTCATTGCCTTTGCGGTGAAGCTGGCCGTCTGGCCGCTGCATACCTGGCTCCCCGATGCCTACGGCGAAGCCCCCATTGCCGGCTCTATCCTGCTTTCGGCGGTGATGAGCAAGATGGGAGCCTACGGAATGCTGCGTATTCTGCTGCCGTTTGTGCCGGAGGCAGCGCAGTATTTCGCGCCAGTGATGGGCGCAATGGCTCTGATTGCCATTATTGCGGGAGCGTTCGGGGCCCTCTCCTATACGAATGGCGACATCAAACGGTTGATAGGCTACACCTCAATTAACCACATGGGGTATGTGATGCTGGCGATTGCCGCGGCATCGGCAATGTACGAGGGAGCCACGCAGGATAGCCGCGCTATCGCCATCAACGGCGCACTCATGCAGATGGTCGCGCACGGGCTTTCCACGGGGGGGCTGTTCTTCCTGGCAGGCGTGCTCCACCAGCGCACCGGCTCCTACAACCTGGGCGATTTTGGCGGGCTACGAACGATGATGCCCGCGTTTGCCGGCATTATGGGCGTGCTCATGTTTGCCAACCTGGGGTTGCCGGGACTGGCGGGCTTCGTTGGCGAGATTTTTATCTTCCGCGGGGCATGGGCCACGCTGCCCTTTTTTACGCTGCTGGCAACGATTGGCCTGGTCGTGACGGCCCTCGCGCTCCTGGTCATGTTCCAGCGTATCTTTCTTGGCCCGCTCAACCAGCGGTGGCGCGACCTGAAAACGCAGGATATAGGCCCGCGCACGCTGGAGTTCTGGGCGATGGTGCCGCTCATTGCGCTCTCGCTCATTCTGGGGGTCTACCCCGCGCCGATTATGGCAATGACCAACGCAACCGCAATGGAGTTAGTCGCGGTGTTTGTGCGGATCATGTCCTGACTTGCTGGCTCTGAATAATTGAATCTTGCTTGATCTTGCTTGATAGTTGACACTTGCTTGAAGGATAGATAGCGTATGCATCTGATAGACCTTTCGCCGGATGTGCCGTGGCTGAGCCTGACCTGGCTGAGCACGCTCATTCCCTGCCTGATTATCGCGCTCATTCCGCCGAAGCAGCACGAAGCCATCCGCTGGACGGGGACGATCTTTGCGGCTATTTCGCTGGTGCTCTCCCTGCTGCTTTTCTTTGCCTACGACCACGAGCAGGGCGGGTTTCAGTTTGCCGAACGGCTCGACTGGATACCACAGCTTGGTATCAGCTACATCCTCGCCGCCGATGGCATCAGCCTGACAATGCTGGTCTTGAATGGCTTTATCATCTTTACTGGCTCGTTTATGAGCTGGAACATTGATAACCGCCCGAAAGAATACTGGATACTCCTGCTGCTGCTTACCACGGGCGTTTATGGGGTGTTCGTTTCGCTCGATCTGTTCCTCTTCTTCGTGTTCTATGAGCTGGCCGTGCTGCCGATGTACCTGCTCATCGGGGTGTGGGGGAGCACCCGCAAGGAATATGGCGCAATGAAGCTGACGCTCTTCCTGATGGCGGGAAGTGCGTTTGCCATCATCGGGATGCTGGCGGTCTACTTTGGCAGCGGGCTTCGCACCTTCGATATGCTGGAGCTGGCCAGAAACGCGATGTATTCCAGCCAGTTTCAGGCGGTCTTCTTTCCACCGCTCTTCATTGGCTTTGCGGTGCTGGCGGGTATGTTCCCTTTCCATACCTGGTCGCCCACGGGCCACGTTGCCGCGCCGACAGCAGTTTCCATGCTCCATGCGGGTGTGCTGATGAAACTGGGAGCCTACGGCTGTTTGCGGGCCGCCATGTGGCTGATGCCCGAAGGGGCCCACCAGTGGCTCCCGCTCTTTGCCGTTCTCACCATTATGAACGTTGTCTATGGCGCAACGATTGCAATGGCGCAGAAAGATTTCAAGTTCATCATTGGCTATTCGTCCGTTAGCCACATGGGGTTGGTGATGATGGCCCTTGCGGCGGGCAACCAAATTAGCCTGACCGGGGCGGTGCTGCAAATGTTCGCCCACGGCATCATGACCGGTCTCTTCTTTGCTGTTGTCGGGCGGATGATCTACGAGCGCACACACACGCGCCAACTTCCGGAGCTAGGGGGGCTGTTCCGCGTGATGCCCTTTGCCGCCATCATGTTTATCATCGGGGGGCTTTCCTCAATGGGGATGCCGGGGTTGGCCGGCTTCTGGGCCGAGTTTACCATCTTCATTGGCGTATGGGAGAGCTACCCGCTCATTGCGGTCATTGCGGCTATCTCCATTCCGATTACCGCCGCCTATATCTTGCGGGCCGTGTTGCAGGTCTTTTTCGACACCATCAAAGACCCCTCGTTTCTCAAACTGCCGAAAATAACCTGGCAGGAATACACGGGCGCGACCATCCTGGCGGCAATCCTGATTCTTGTCGGCATCTATCCGTCGCTCATCACCGAAATTGTTGATATTGGCGTGGCACCGGTGGTCCAGCAGTTGCAGGGCGCAAGCCACATCGCGGGGCTGTAGCGGGAGTATTTCAAGGAGGGTTTTACTGTGTTGTTTCAAGTTTCCGATATTCCCCGCATCCTGCCCGAAATCCTGCTGCTGGTGCTGGCTCTGCTGGTGTTGGGGTCGGATATGTTCGAGCGATGGGGAGGGGACGAGGAAGCCCGACACGAGCGGATTAAAGCCGCCGGGTCGCTGACCGTGATTGGTCTGGGGATGATCTTTCTCATTGCCCTCTTGCAGAGCGGCTATATCTACAAGCTGTCAGCAGAGGAGACGGCGGGGAACTTTCTGCTCAATATGGTGAGGAATTTGCAGAGCGGGGGGCCACAGGGCGAGCCTATTCTGGGGAGTTTCGCCACCGACCATATCACGATGATCGGGCGGCTCATCTTCATCGGATCGGCGTTTCTTGTGGTGCTGCTCACGCTCGACTACCGCCCGGCCAACAACCCCGGCGAATTCTACGCGCTCATTCTTTTTTCGACAATGGGCATGTGTCTGATGGCCGCGTCGTCCGAGCTGATCCTGGCCTACCTTGCCGTTGAGATGACCTCTATTCCGCTCTATGTGCTGGCCGGCTACTTTCAGAAAGAGCAAAACCTCAAGAAATCATCTGAAGCCGGGTTGAAATACTTTCTTTTTGGTGCGCTCTCGTCGGGGCTGATTCTCTATGGGATGAGCCTGGTGTTCGGGGCCACGGCAACGACGTTTTCGGGCGGGTCGCTCGGCAACACCCTGACGCAGTTTGGCACCATCGCGCAGGGGGGAGCGGCGGCGGCCGACAGCCGCTTGCTGATGCTCGGTGTGCTCTTCATGGTTGCAGGGTTTGGCTACAAGGTTGCGGTCATCCCCTTCCATGCCTGGTCTCCCGATGTGTATGAGGGAGCGCAGACAACCATCACGGCCTTTCTTTCGACAGCATCGAAAGCCGCCGGGTTCTTCTTGCTCTACCGCGTGCTGGTGACAGCCTTCCCCACGCTGACGGGCGCGGCTTCCTTTACCGGGGAGTTTGGCGGGTGGACCAGTTTGCTGGCGGTGCTGGCGGTGCTCACGCTCGTTATCGGCAACCTTGCGGCTATCCCACAAACCAACATCAAACGACTGTTGGCCTGGTCGAGTATTGCCCACGCTGGCTTTGTGATGATGGGGTTGATTGCCTGGGCCTCGCCCTATGCGCCCGACCGCCAGCTAGGGAGTTCGTCGCTCATCTATTACCTGATTGTCTACGCCCTGACGAACCTGGGCGCATTCGGGGCCCTGGCCGTTGCTTCGATGGCGGTGGGGGGAGACGAGCGCGAAAACCTGAACGGACTGGCCCGGCGCAATCTGGGGCTGGCCACGCTCTTTGCCATCTTTGTGCTTTCGCTGGCGGGTATCCCGCCTATGGCTGGCTTCCTTGCCAAGTTCTACGTCTTTATGGCAGCGTGGCAGGGCGGGGCAAAAGCCCTCGTTATCATTGGTGTGATGACGACAATGATCGGGCTATACTACTACCTGCTCATTCTGAAATCGCTCTTTATTGCCCCCCCGCCATCAAACGAACCGGTGCCCATCCCCCCCGCGATGAACGTTGTGTTGATTGTGACAGGGGTTCTGGTTATTGCGCTTGGGGTATACCCCAACTTGGTGCTGACAACCATTGATCAGGTGCGCGTGGTAGCGGGGGTGTAGGCTGGTATAGCAACACGATGCGGTTTGATATTCTCACCATATTCCCCGACATGTTCGCGGGCCCGCTTGACGAAAGTATCATCAAGCGGGCCCGTCAGGCCGGGCATATCGAAATTTTTCTCCACAATATCCGTGACTATGCCACAGACCGCCACCGCACCACCGACGACACGCCCTATGGGGGGGGGGCGGGCATGGTGATGAAAGCCGAACCGCTCGCCGCCGCGCTCCGAGCCGTTGTCCCCACGCTTGCCCCTCCCCCGGCTCCCCCCGCTTCGATCCCCTCGCCAGACGAGGCCAGGAGCCTGGTTCTCCTGATGAGTCCCGACGGCGAACCGCTGACCCAGGAGGTTGTTGAGGATCTCGCCCGCTGGCCCCACCTGGTGCTGGTGTGCGGACGCTACGAAGGGGTAGATGAGCGGATACGCGAAACCTTTATCCATCGTGAGGTCAGCATTGGCGATTATGTGCTGACGGGGGGGGAACTGGCGGCAATGGTTGTGATAGATGCGGTAGCGCGGCTCGTGCCCGGTGTGCTCGATAGCGAATCATTGAGTGAGGAGAGCCACGGCGGGAGTTTGCTCGAATATCCCCACTACACGCGCCCGGCCGCCTGGGAGGGGCGCAGTATTCCCCCAATTCTGCTATCGGGACACCACGGGGAGATTGCCGCGTGGCGGCGACGGCAGCGGGTGCGGCGGACCCTGCTCCGCCGGCCCGACTTGCTCCGGCGGGCGGCCGTTCGAGGCTTGCTCACTTCCGATGACTTGCAAGCCCTGGCCACTACCCTGAACCCTGAACCCTGAACCCTGGCCCCTGACCGTCAATACCGCTCGCGGATTTTGTCTATCTCGTCCTGCCCGGACTTAAAAATCTCCAGTCGCTGGGCCACGGCAGCGTTGATGGCAATAATTGACTGCATTTCCCGCTCCGAAAGGCTCACGATAAGCGACATATGGTCGCGTTGGATCTCCTCCAGGCGACTGATGCTCCACACCAATCGCTGGTCAAGTTCTTGGAGCATACTGTCTATGCGTTCCATCCAGGAGCTGTGTTGTGTGGTGTTCTGGGCTTCGGTCTCCTGGAGCGACACAAACCGCTCGTCGGCCTGGCGGCGCAGTTCTTCAAGCCGTTCCTGGTTCATGAGAAACCGCTCGGTTGCCACCCGCTCAACCCGTTTGATTTCAACGTCTATGTCGGGGAAGCGGCGGACAATATCGGCGATTTGCTCCGGCACGGCTTCGGCAAAGAGTTCGATATTCTGGCGGATCTCATCAATGCGGAGGATGCGGGCATCGTGTTCTTCGAGCACGCTGTGAATGTCGGTCACAAGTTGCTGTGCCTCTATGGCCTGTCGGCGCAAACTCTGCTTTTCTATCTGGATGTCCTCGCTCACGCGGCGGATTTCCTGCATTGCCTTATCGTCGGCTTCGTAGAAGCTGTTGAAATGGAGCGAAAGCTGGCGTTGACGCTCTTCGGCCTCTTTGATCTGGGATTGCAGCGCGGGGATTTTTTCTTCCAGGCTCTCAACCCGCGACAACCAGCCAGTAGACTGATCGCGGTCGTGCTTGCGATATTCGGCGAGCTGCTGGATCTGCGTTTGCATTTCGCGAATAGGCTCAAAGCTCTCCTGGATTTTCGCCAGGGCGGTAGCAACCTCTTTGCGAAGCTCAAGCACATCGCGCCGCGAACGCTCGATCACCTGGTTGACCTGCTCGGTATGCTTTTCAAAGGTGCTTTGCACCTGAGCCACTGCTGCTTCGGTCTTGCGGGTCTGCTCAATGGCCCACTGGTACTTGTTGGTCTGGTCTTTTATCTGGCGGCGCAGATCGTCTATCTGCCCCTGGAGATAGACAATCTGCGACTGTTCCTGGGTCCGCTGACGCTCTTCTTCATATTTTTCGGTCAGGTTGGATGAGGTGGGAGACATTGCGGCCCTCCTTCTGCGTATATAGCCTGCGTATAGCCTGCGTATAGCTGCCTGCTTCTGCGTATAGCTGCCTGGAGCAGGTTACTTACATCCTTCGCGTTCGAGGTTGTTTTGCAACATCAACTCCGGCCTGGTATGGGAAAAGGGGATGTGTTGCTCGTAGAGCCGAAGCGACTCGATGGCCGTTGGCAGGTCAATTTTGCCTGCATAGAGCGCACGGCCAATAATGGCCCCTTCTACTCCGATATTGACCAGACGCATCAAGTGGTCGAGGAGACACACCCCCCCGCTGGCAATGATGGCCGGCCCGCCCGGACGCACCAGGGCTGCCGTTGCCGCGTAGTTGGGGCCGCTCAGCGTGCCATCGCGGGCAATGTCGGTATAGATAAATCGCTTGATACCCAGCCGCGTCATCTGGTCTATCAGGTCGGTCGCCAGCACTTGCTCTGCTTCGGTCCAGCCAGCGGTTGAGACATAGCCGTTACGAGCGTCTACCCCGATAATGATGCCTTCGCCAAAGCGACGCACCATTTGCTCAACGAGGGCAGGTGTATGAACTGCCGCCGTTCCCAGGATGACAAATGAGACCCCCATTGCCAGCGCGGTTGCAATGTCGTCCTCGTTGCGCATGCCGCCGCCAAGCTGCACAGGCACGGGCACGGCGCGGACAATGGCCCGGATTGTTTCGATATTGACTGGCTGGCCGGCCCTGGCTCCGTCCAGGTCTACCACATGGATACGGCTTGCGCCCTGTTCCACCCACCGCTGGGCCACCGCGACCGGGTCATTATCGTAGACCGTTGTTTGCTCAAAATCGCCCTGATACAGGCGTACACACTGACCATCTTTCAAGTCAATTGCAGGAATGATTTGCATAAAAATTGCCTATTGGTTTTGATGATTGGCGAGGGCAACAAAGTTTCTCAAGAGAGCCAGGCCATAGCGGCCACTCTTCTCCGGGTGAAATTGAGTTGCCATAACATTTTCTTGTATGAGAACACTGGGAAAGCAAAGGCTGTAGTGCGTGTCTCCTGCAATGATAGCCGGGTCAGTTACATCACAGTAATAGGAATGGACGAAATAGAAGTTGCTGCTGTTGGGAATATCGGCAAAGAGGGGGTGTGCGGCGGCTTCGTCGGAGATGTGGACCTGGTTCCACCCGATCTGAGGAACCTTGAGGCCTTCGGGGAAACGGCGGACCACGCCCGGCACAATGTTCAGGCAGGGGTGTTGCCCAAACTCTTCGCTTTCGGTGCAAAGCACCTGCATCCCCACACAAATACCGAGAAAGGGACGATCCCTGACAATGGTGGGGAGCACGCTGGCTATCCCCAACCGGTGGAGGCTATCCATTGTGTCGCGGGTTGCGCCCACGCCGGGGAGTACAACACTGGTGGCTTTTTCAATGGTGCGCGGGTCTTCTGTCACCTGTACAGTAGCCCCGACGTGCTCCAGCGCACGGACCACATTGGGCAGGTTGCCTGCCCCATAGTTTATGACGGTTATCATGATGTTGCCAGTATGGGATGGCGTTTCAACAGGGCGATAACATCGCCTACGCCCGGCTCCGGGATATTGCGCCCAAGCGGAATAGGATCGCTTTCGGGGGCGGGCGACTGACCCATCAGCACTTGCAACGAGGCGACAACACCGGCTCCAAGCGCATTGAGATTGTAGCCCCCTTCAAGGACCATAGCAATGTTTCCCCCACATAGTTCGTTGGCAAGGTCGGCAAGCATCCGCGTCATCGTGACGTAGCCAGCAACCGACAGGACCATTGGCCCGATAGGGTCGGTCCAGTGGGCATCGTAGCCCGCCGAGATAAGGACCATCTGAGGCTGCCAGGTTCGCAGAGCGGGGATAATAATCTGGTCAAAGATTCGCTCATAGCCCACATCGCCCACGCCCGATGTCAGGGGGACATTGAGCGTTGCTCCCTTGCCTTCTCCGTCGCCGGTCTCGTGGGCCGAGCCAGTGCCGGGGTAGAAGGGAGATGCATGGGTTGAACAGTAGAGCACCCGCGGATCGGTATAGAATATATCTTGCGTCCCATTGCCATGATGCACATCGTAATCTATGATGGCGACGCGCTCCAACCCCAGGTGTTCAACAGCATAGCGAGCGGCGGCCGCAACATTGTTGATAAGGCAAAAGCCCATCGCTTGCCGCTGCGTGGCGTGGTGCCCCGGCGGGCGCACGAGGGCGAACCCGTTGGTGCATTCTCCGTTGACGATGGCTTCCACCAGGCGGATAGTCCCGCCAGCGGCAAGCACGGCCGCATCCCACGACGCGCTATTCATATAGGTGTCGGGGTCAATGTAGCCTCCCCCTTGTTCAGCAAAACGCCGGATTGAAGCGAGATGCTCGGTGGTGTGGATGGCGGTCATCTCTGCCTCTGTTGCCGGACGGGCCGCAAGGGGCATCAAATGCTCTTGCAGTCCGCTGGAAGCAATCGCCTGTTCAATGGACTCAAGGCGGGCCGCTCGCTCCACATGGGCCGGGTCGGTATGGGCATGATACTTTGGGTCGGTTACTATTGCTGTGGTTACTGATTTCATCGTGTGCATACTGCATATAGTAGCATTGTGACGATGCATTGTCAAACGGCGAATAAGGTGTGACACTCCGCACGCGCTAAAGCGCGGCGGCTTCTTGCGTGCGCTCCCCGCGGGAGTCCGCACAACAAGCCACTTGCCCCGTGCCCAGGGGACTACGCAGAACCCGTACCTGGTACGGGATACGATACGTTGTTCTTCCTGTGGGCCTGATACGTCCAGGCATACCATATTGATGCACCGACAGGATATTCACTGCTCCCACCCCATCACGATGTCCGCTGAAACCACACTGACCACAGACATATCGTCTGCCGCGTGGTTTGTGCCGACTGCTACAGGATGGGCACGTCTGACTGGTGTACCGTTCGCTCACCAGCTCTGTTTTAATCCCTTCTGCCTCGGCCTTGTATTCCACATATTTCCGTATCCTGCCGTGCGACCAGTTCGACACCTTCTGATTGCTCTTCTTCCCAAGCGTCCCTTTGTTGGCAACATTCCGCACATCTCCCACGGCAAGCGTTCCCGCTTCCATCTCCTTCGCCGTATTAACCACCTCACGGGAAATCTTGTGCTCCATATCACGGGTGCGCTTCTCTTGCTGATGAAGAAACCGGTTGATGCGTTTCTGAAGCCGCTTCCATTGCCGAGAGCCACGCTTGCTTTTGTATTGCCGCTGGCGTAACTCCGACAATCGTTTGGCGGTGTATTGCCGCTGGCTTCGCAGTTCCCGACAGGTGATGACCACCGTATCCTGACCATCCGATATTGCCGACGGGTGGATCTCGCCCATATCCACGGCAACAACCTTCTCTCCTGGTGTGTCGTTCGGCACCTTGCCATCTTCCACCACCAGGTGCCAGAAGTAGCACCGCTTGCTCACGTCGTAGACCAACCGAACCTCGCGGATCGCCAGGACCTCGCGGAGATGCAATGGGATGGGAACCCGAACTGGTTGGTGTCCCCGGGCGCGGGATAGCAAGATGACATCGCCATCACGTCGGATACCACTTTGCTTCCAGATGGTTGTGCGGTACTTCTTCCGCTTGTGAGGATAGTGGGTCTCGATGCCCGCCTTGCGGCATTCGCGGGCG
>DAOTUE010000144.1:0-6258 GCA_034436975.1 Chloroflexaceae bacterium | reverse complement strand
GGTTATCCCGCGGGTGCTGGCGAATGTCCCCCAGGCCTCGCTCCCCTACATTGCCCCGACCTGGCTCACACCCGATGGCAAGATGGACACTGAGAAGCTGCTGGAGGCGTTTCTCGCGTTCTGGCGGCAGCACGGTGAGCCATTGCTCAAGAGTGCGCCCTACCACGAAATCGCGCCCCACCTGGTGATGATGGCGTTTCTGCACCGTGTGGTGAACGTGGGCGGCACAATTGAGCGGGAGTATGCGATTGGCACGAGGCGGATGGATCTGTGTGTGCGCTATGGCGAGGTGACGCTGGCAATGGAGTTGAAAACATGGCGAGATACCGACAAGAAGGCCGACCCGCTGGATGAGGGGCTGAAACAGCTCGATAACTACCTCGCCGGTCTGGGGCTGGAGACGGGCTGGCTCGTCATCTTCGACCAGCGCAGCGGCCTGCCCGACATTGGGGAGCGGCTGACGACGGAGCCGGCCACAACCCCCGCGGGGAGACGGGTGATTGTGGTGCGGGCATAATTATACCAAAAACGGATAGACAGTTTCACCACAAAGGCACGGAGGACACAAAGGAAGACCCTTTCAAAAAGCCTTTGTTCCCTTTGTGTCTTTGTGGTTTTTTGTGTGTTTATCCGGAGATGGTATCAATCGTAATTGTTCACAATCAGGGGTATTGTTCCTGGGAACGCGGGCAAGATGCCCGCCCCAATGCAAGCGTCCCGCTTGCGCTCCCAGGATTTACCCACAAACGTGAACACATACCAATGGGGTCAAGTTTACCTCAAACCCCGCACTATCAAACGTCAACAAGAGCTATGGGCAAAACCTCACCCCCGCCACGCCAGCAGCAGCGTATTCAACACCCCGAACGGCATCCGCCGCCCCCGCTGGCAGACCTGCTCGAAGAGTTTGACGTAGTCTGCTCGCGGTAATGGGCTTGTGTGCGCCGCCCGATTGCGGATTTTTGCGATGCTGTCCAGCAGTTTGACGTAGTCATCAAACGAAACCGCTGGCTCGTCGGGGGCGATCTCCTCCTGCCAGTGCGCCCCCGCGTAGTCAACAATATGCAACCAGTTGGCCTGTGCCTTTTCTGTTGCTTTCATGTTGTTCCGGTGCGCCAACCGCCAGAAGGGTAAGGTCCCCAGGGTTTGCCTCTTCGGGTTCGTCCCATCTCCGATGAGGTCGGGGCACTTGAACACCCGCTTCTGGTTTTCCACTTCCAGCACACTGGAAACGTGGATGGCGGGGGCTGAGAAATCCTGTGCTGCGATGGAGTCGAGTTGCTCGACCAGGAAGACCGCTAGGGCCAGTGATTCTTGCTCCGGCGGGCCGAGCATCTCCCAGGTGCGGTGCATCCCTAGATCGCGCACCCGGTGCTGGTATACCTCGATGCGGCGATACGCCCCGGCAATCTCGGCAAACTGGCGGGTCAGGTGCTCTATCTGCTGCGCGATAGCCCGAACGCTTTCATCGTCCAGTTTCTGGCCAGCGTTGTCCTGCTCAACGATGTGCTGCAATTCTTTGAGCAGGTCTTCGGCGGTGCGCGGCGGGCGCACGGGCAGACGACGGTCGGGGTGGGCGATAATGTGGCACAGCCGCGCATCCTTGCAGCAGTGCATAGTCCGGCTCACCAGATCCACTCGCCACGCCCCGATGTGTGGTTTGGGGCAGATGAGCAAGTCATCGGGCGCGGTATCCAGCGGTTCCCCATAGCGGTTTTCTGTTCCCCCCGGTGGCCCCGCCGCGCTCAGGCTGTCCAGGAAGACCCCGTGGCAGTGCGGAACCCGCGGGCGGTGCAGGTGCTCGTGCCCGTCGTCGAGCAGGCCGCGGAGCAGGTTGGCGACAGCCTCCCCGCCCCCCCCACCGTCCGGTTGCAGCCGATGGCTCTCAATGCGCTGGTTGGGAACGAGCGTTTGATCCTGGCCCGCAGCAGGAGACAACACACGACAGACTGGCTTTGCTCTCTCCGCTGTCGGGTCATCATCTGCTGGATCTGTTGGTTCTGACGGACCTGCTGGATCGGTCGGGTCGGTCAGGAAGGCAAAGAGCAGCACGCCACGCGATTCGCCGAGGAGCGTCAGGTCGGCGAGCATGCGCTTGAGGGGCGTTGAGGGGGTGCGCTGGCTCTCGCGCTCGCGGTAGTATTTGGCATCCCAGACAATCCCCGGCTCGCGCCAGAAGCACTGGCCCCCGTGCGTGACCTGCTGCGGGGGCGGGTCAATGCGGCGGAGCAAGAAATCGGGGCGCACGCCGGGCACGTCCCCCCCCGCTGGCAATGCGGCCCACTGTACCACGGGGGTCGGTACTGCCTGGTCGTGGCGCAGTTCGTACCGGCACCGAGACGCACCATCGCCCTGATGAAAGGTCAACCGCATCTTGCCAGCGATAGCTTCTATTGTTTCCAGTTGGCCCGCCTGGTGCAGCAGGTCAACCAGTTCGTAGAAGATCCAGATCTGGTAGAGGTAGTTATCGCGGCGCGGGTCGGCTCCCAGGGTGGCGGGCGCGTCTGGCTGTGGGGTGCGCTGGAGCAGGCTAAGGGTGCGCCGCTGCTCTCGCCACGCCAGCAGGTCTTCATACGCACTGTTGCCGCCGGGGATGGCCCGTTCGCGGACGCGCTCTTCCAGCGAGGCGGTGTCAATGTCGGCCTGCCCCCGCGTGGACTGAATATGCTGGCGCAGTGTGGCAAACTGCGGAAACGCCAGCTCGCGCTCGCAGCGTTCGACAATTGCGGTCAGGGGGTGGCGCAAAACGCTGCTGCCTATGGCCAGGTGTTCGTGCTGGAGGATGTGGAGCACATCGGCGCGGTAGTCGAGCAGGGTGGCGACGGTCAGCAGGTTTTCGGGCGTGGCAAAGTCGCGGTGACGCTGGTGGGTGTGGAGCGCGAAGGGCGGCTCACCCGGTCGCTCCCCCCAGGTGGCGTTGAGCGTGCGTTCCCAATCCACGCGCCCACGGGTAGGCGGTTCCTCAATCACGGTGGCGCGGGGCGAAACGAAGCTCAGGCGGCGCACGATGCGCGGCAAAATATGCTCGAAAAGTTCGTCGCGCAACCAGAAGAGCACCCCTAGCTCACGGTAGTGGTGCAGAGCCGCATCCTCCGGCGGAGCGTCGTGGTCAGGATGCGTCGTAATCGCACGCTGGAACCGTTCGCTGTCGTGGCGCAACAGCAGCGCGATCAACCGTGCCTGCATATGGGTGTAGGCGGTAATCTCCTGCGAGGTCGGGTAATACATTACAGCCCCCGCTCGGCCACGAACGCCCGCACCCGTTGGGCAAATATGCCGTCGGGCCCGATGGGTAGTGGGTCTCCCAGACCAAAGATGCGGGTAAGCTGCTCCTGCGTCACCCGCTCCTGATAGGAGTAAGTGGGCACGGGGCCGGGCGTGGGATCACCCCCACTCAGTGTGGCGCGGTGGGACATCTGACGCGGGATCGGCATCTGGCTCAAGATGGTATTCACCTCACTCGTGAAGCTATTGGGGTCGGCGGCAAACGCGATATAGGCCAGGAGCACCCGCTGCTCATCGCGGGAGAGCACCTGGAGCTGGTCCGCCAGCGTGTCCGCGAGCGCGGTATCAAGCGCAACACCCCACGCCATCCCGACGCTGCGCCCGGTGATGAGCGCGGTATAGACGGCTTCCGCCTGCGCCGTCCCAAGCTGACGGTAGACGCGAATGGCGGTAAAGATGCGCCAGAACCCTGCACAGATGCCCGCTGCCTCATCGTCCGCCACCTGGAGCGTGTAGACGATCCCATTTCCGCCAGTGTCGGGCGATTCCCGCTGCACACTGAGCACATCTTCCCACGCGGCCTGCCCTTCGGCTTCGTCGCAGAGGATGTCGCCCATATCCTGCTTGCTCAAGCGCAGCAGGGCGCGGTATATCGCCATCGCCTGCTCTGCGCTGGCACGGTCGCGGGCGGGCGGCAGCACATCAATGAAGACAAAGCGGCGTTTCATAGCTTCGCTCATCTGGTTGAGGAAGTGGCGGTCGAAGCTGTTGAGCGTTCCAATGATGCGAAAGTCTCTGGGCATCGCAACGGGAATATCGCCATCGTCGGTCGGTACCACAAGCGGACTTCCCTGGTCGCCGAGCGTCGTGAGCAAACTTCCGAACGCGGCATCCACGGGAGCGCGGGTCAGTTCGTCTATCACAAGCCAGCGTCCGCGGTAGCGTTCTCCCCTCTCGCTGATCTCCCGCCGGCGCAACGTCGCTGGCACGGGCACGCTGTCCCCGTCGTAGTCGGCGTAGTTGCTCAGGACGGCGCGGGTGAGGTGGCCGTGGCTCACGCGGTAGACCAGGCTGCGCCCCGTTTCGGTGCGCTCCAACCGCGGTGCAATGCCGCCAATCACCTGGCGCACGCCCCAATCCTCCGTTGCCGTGACCACTTCCACAGCGTAGCCCTGCCGCCGCCGCCGCTGCTCAATGGGCGGGTCCGTCGGCGGGTTGTGCGGGTCGGTGGGCATCGTCAGGATGATGGTATCATCTGTGTCGCGCCAGAGGATTTGTGGCAGCAGGCGGGCCAGGTGGGTTTTGCCCGTGCCGGGCGGCCCGCTCAAGATGACGTGCTGCCCGCCAATGAGCGCACGGTAGATCCGCAGAATAGTCAGGCGGTCTATGAGCAGGTGGTGCTGGATTTCAGCAATGCGCTCTTCCAACGTTTCCTGGTCGCAGAGGGGCAGGGCTGTATTGGTGATGGGGGGCAGGTCGCTCTGACTGGCGCGGGCCTGGTTGAGATGCTCCAGAAAGGTATTCAAGGCTTTGATGGTCGAGGTCTGGCCCTGGCGTGGTTCCAGCGCGTCGGGCACCCCCTTCCACTCACCATCGGGTGTGCGCTCCACCAGTCTCGCCTCCTCGTACCAGTGCAGGAGCGGCTCACCGAGGGTCCACTGTGCCGCGGGGTATGGCTGCCCGTCAAAGGGGGCTGTGAGAATGGGCAGGGTATATCCTTTTCCATCAGGTGTGGGCACAAGCAATGTGAGCGCGGCATAGCGCAGGATGGCGGTTTCGTCGGTATCGCCCAGGTGGGGCCAGCGGCGGTAGCGTCCGTCGGGGAGCGGTTCGAGGAGCCGCAGGGAGAGCAGGTCGCTCACAAGCTGGTTTGCGTCGGGTTTCTCCTTGATTCCAGGGGCAATGGGCGGGTCAATGCGTCCGAGCAGGTCAACGATGTCGCTGGCGGTGTAGGTGTCGTGCAGGAAGGTTGCCAGTTTGACGTAGGGGCGGAGGGAGTCGCCGAGCGTGCGGGGGAGGGGGGATGTGGTGGGGGGAGGGATTGGGAGGGGGGCGTTATCAGCGTCCCAGATAGCTTTCAGACGAGGGTCATAGAAATGAAACCCCTGCCCATACCGAGGGGATAATGCTGTACGGATCTGGTAGATTTTTTGATTTAGAGGAGCGTCGTGATCCGTCACAAACTGCCTGAACCCTCTGGCTATCTTCTCTTTGTGTGTTCGTGAAAACATTGGCTCAAAGGTATCGGGATAGACAAGGTACAGCAGAATCTCTCGCTGGTTGACTCCCCTTCTTTCCGGAACGGAAAAGACCTCCTGCCTGAATATCCAGGGATCGGTCAGGGCCTGAGCACGCTGTTCAGAAGAAAGCTGTTTCCAGTGTTTGATAAACGCTACCAGAAAGGTTATCTGATCATGACGGCCAGCCAGGAAAAAGACCCCCTCCCCTCCAACTCCTGTATCAAGGGCCCGATCTAGTTCCGAGGGGATAGCAACCGGAGAAGATGACCAGCCAAGAACATTGTGGATGAGCTTTCGTTTTGCAGGTCCGCCGGTCCTGTCGGCGGGAAGTAAATGGACATACACCAGTTCCCCGGCAAGCTGGATTGTTTCCGGGGGGGAATGTTGAAGTTGGTTTTGAAACTTTTGTACAAAAGAGCTACTAGAATCGTCGGGTTTCTCAACGAAATCATGGTGCAGCCGGTTGATGTTTTCAAGCGACCAGATGGGGGCACCCGGTGTGAACAGTGAGTCGTCGTGGCGCAGGGCAGCATCTACAAATCGCTCTGCGGCATCGTAGACTGGTTGTCTTGTAGGAAGATCAAATTTTGGCATGGTATTATTCCTTTCTGTGCTCTTGATGCGCTATTCCAGGGAAGGGATGCGCAGCATCTCCGTCATCTGGTTGCGCCGCACCGCCTGCCCATCGGGGCCCCGCGTGTATCGCTGAGGCGCAATCTGCCAGGCGTGCCAGGTGTGAGCCGGTTCGCCCAGGGCTTCTGCTGCCGCGTATAGCTCCGGGTCCTCACTGACG
>DAOTUE010000143.1:0-2218 GCA_034436975.1 Chloroflexaceae bacterium | reverse complement strand
GAATTTTTGCTCCGGGTACGAGAACAATTGTCGAAGCTACACTTTCGGTGAAAGCAACATGAGATGGGTGCCATTCCATACCTTCTCTCCGAGCATACAATGGCAACAGCAACTCTCACCCTCTAACACAAATTGAACAGCTGCCGGTTGTCCACAGTATATCACATCACCCGCTGGTTAGTGACCATCATACCTATTTCTCCATTTCCCTGATGATGCGTTGCAGATTGCCGCGCACTGTTTTTGTTTTGGGGTGCATTGGGCCTAGCACCTGCTCACAGATGGCGAGGGCGCGTTCTAAGAGCGGGCGGGCACCGTCGTAGTCTCCCTGGTCTTTCAGGAGAGCCGCGAGGTTGTTGAGGCTGGTGGCGGTGTCGGGGTGGTGCGGGCCTAGCACCTGCTCACTGATGGCGAGGGCGCGTTCATAGATCGGGCGGGCACCGTCGTAGTCCGCCAGCATATGTTGTAGGCAGTAGGCCAGGCTGTTCGCCAGGTTCGCGGCGGTTTCGTCCCCCCGCTCCAGCGCAACGCTGGTGATGTGACGCAGGTGTGGAAGAATGGGCAATAACGGCTCTGGGATACCCTTCATATTCAGTTCAGATGAAGTGCTTATCATCGCCTTCTCTACCGCTCCCTGGGGCCCCTCATCCTGTGTGGTGCTCTGCACAAAGCGTGCCAGCAAGCGGTGCAGCGTGGTCGCGTTGTCTGTGTCTGTTTCCAGCAAGCCCAGAGAGATAAGCCGATCCATTGCGTCTATTGCCTGCAATTCATCTTCGGCTTCCACCGTTGCCAATAGCAGTGTGGTGGGAATGGGTTCGCCCGGTGCAAAGTGGGCGGCGCGGGCCAGCAGTGCAAGAGCTATTGCATCGGTCTCGTCATCGGGGCGCAACCGTTCGTAGCTGAGGGCAAAGGCTCGTGCCACGCTCTTTTCGTGGTAGCTCCATGCGCCACCCGTTGCTTGCCCCTGCAAAGCAGGGTGCTCCAGCAGGGCTGGGTCGCTCAGGCGGGCAAGGAACGTTGCGGGGTTGCCATCCTTCGTGCGTGCATATTTCTTCAGAAAACTTCCTGCCAGGTGCAGAGCCAGTGGTAGGTCGCCTAATTCCTTTGCCAGCGCGTCTGCGTCCGCATCGGGCAGGTCGGGGCGGAACTGCTGCAACAATGCGATGCTTTCGGCACGGGGGAGCACGCCCAGCGGCAACGCCTTTATACCCAACGCAGTATCCCACACTCCCCGTCGTGACGTGATGAGGACGCGGCTCCCGCCCGTGGTGGGGCGATATTGTGCAATCAATTTCTCGGCATCGTTATCATCATCGTCACCGTCCACGTTGTCAAACACGAGCAAGCGGGGGATCTCCTCTGTCCACGCACGCCGCACCGCGGCCACCTGATCAGTTACAGGCAAGCTGTGGAAGTCGGGGCGGAGTTGCAATCCTTCCTCCCCTCCGCAACGGGCGATCTCCGTGGGGATGTTTTGGGGTTCTGCAAAGCTAAGCCAGAATACTCCGCCGGCAAAGTACGCACCGTAGCGGTGGACAAACTCGGTGGCGATGGTGGTTTTGCCCACACCGCCCATACCGTGGACGGAGGCGGCCTGGTTGATTGCCGTTGTCTGCCCACCTTTGAGTGCAACGGCAATGGCGAGCAGGTCGGGTTCGCGTCCGACGAAGGTGGGAAGGCGGCCGGGGACGATGGAGCCGGCGAGGAGCGGGGAGAGGGGGGGGAGAGCGTCGGTGGGGAGGAGGGCGAGGATGGCGCGGGCGGCCTCAATAGTTTGAGGGTCGGCGGGGTGCGTGCGAGACCATTCATAGATCGTCGTCACCTGGACGGTGTTACCGTGGCCAATGGCGATGCCGGTGCTGCTGCTGATTCCCTGAACCTGAACATTTCCTTCATTTGTGCTCATCGCTTCGTGCTCCCTTGTATGCGGGGGGTTTGGATTATTCCTCCTGGCATGCTTGTTCTCCATTCACTCGCTTCTTATACGATTCTATGAGATTTTCCATATCTTTCCGTATTTCCCCAAGATTTTCCTGAATCCTTTCCAATTCCTGACTACCCTACAGAAAACATGTTCATATCCCATGCATTGCGCCGCACCGCCTGCCCATCGGGGCCCCGCGTGTATCGCTGAGGCGCAATCTGCCAGGCGTGCCAGGTGTGAGCCGGTTCGCCCAGGGCTTCTGCTGCCGCGTATAGCTCCGGGTCCTCACTGACG
>DAOTUE010000142.1:0-2303 GCA_034436975.1 Chloroflexaceae bacterium | reverse complement strand
AAGCTGCATCAGGGCCCGCGCCATCGCACGGGGCGAGAAATCGTCGGCAACAACGCCGCAATCGTGTTCGCGAACAATGGCCGCCATCTCCTGCGAGGGGCCAATGGCCAGCGCAAGGCGGGCCTGGATAAACTCGAATACCACTTCGGGGAGCATAAACCGCTGGTGCTCATTCCGCGGTTTGAGCATATACAGACCAATATCAAAGGCAAAGGACTGTGCGGAAGGAAAAAGCAACTGGGTATCTGGTGTCGGGAAGAAATGGGCCCGTTCCATCTTTTCCAGACGGCTTCTGAGCACCTGGCGATATTGCCGATTTCGCTTTCCCCGCGCCGACAACAGCATATGCAATTCAAAGCGTGCGTCCAACATCCCAAACAGGTCAAGCAGGGCTTCGTAGTCATACCGATAGAATGGCAGGGCCTCACCACGGAAAACAAGCCGGATATGGGACTCATCTTCGGCTCGTCGCTGCGGGTCAACAGGGGCGTAGTCGGGAGCATTGGGCAATACATATGGACTGATCCCCAGATCTCGCTCGTAGAGCTGCGCCATCCCCTGGCTTGAGGTGATCACGGCATCGGTGTGTGGGAGATAGGAGCGGCAAAGATGTTCCCAGTAAACAGATGGATAGAGCACAGCCTCATTCGGGGTTTTTGCAATGCGCTGTGGGGGATAGTCGGGAATGTCGCAGACAACCTTTGCGCCCTTCTCACGGGCAATGGTCAGGCCAAGCGGCAACATCTCAATATCACAGGACAGGACAAGGTCGGGAACTATATCGGATGTCTTCTCCCGAAGGTCGTGCAGGATATTGCGCCGCCAGTAGTAGGCTTCATACTGGCGGGTCACGAGATGCAAGAACGCAGTCACCTTGCCTTTCAGATTCATCGGGGCATGTGTCCCACGGATGAAGCGCACGCCCGGCACATAGGGGTGTTTGATGCCGGTGGCAATAACGTTGTAGTCTGGCTGTAACAGTCGAATAGTGCGGTTGATACGGTTATCGCTAAAGAGATCGGTTTGGGACAGGATAAGGATAGATTTCATAACGGCTTTTTTCTCGCACTATATATACATCGCAGATGCCTCGGCGTAAACACGATTGAGCTTTTGAACAACAGCCTCAGGGCCAAATGTTTCTTTCGTGTAGGCTGCAATACGGGCCGGATCGTAGGTATCAACGGTTTCTGACATCTGTACAATTGCCTCTGCCATCGCCTCAACATCGCCCGGCGGAATGAGGATACCCGTTTCGGGCGTGACAATCTCAGCGGGGCCGCCGCAGCGCGTGGCAATGACCGGCTTTCCACAGGCCATCGCCTCAATGAGCACCACCCCAAACGACTCGCTATGGCTGGCCAGCACAAGCGCATCGTGCTGCTGCATCTGGTCGCGGACTTCCAGGTTGCTCAGGGTCCCCAGGAACTTGCAGCAATCGAAAATCCCCAGTCTCAGAGCCAGAGTTTCGCACATAACTCTGGCACCCTCGCTCACCACAAGAGAAAACCGGAGCGTTTTCTTCAGGCGGGGACGGGCCAGCGCAATTGCCTGCAACAGTTCGGGGGCCCCTTTGTTCAAGATGTAGCTTTCCAATGCTCCGCCTACCCATAGCAGGTGAAATTCCTCTCCTTCTGGTGCAGAAGGGCGCAAAACCGGGTAAAACACGTCCGTATTCACCATATTTGGGACAACAGCAAAGTTTGCTACAATCCGTTCATGCTCAATACGACGTTGTAGGACGCTACTGACGACAATGACTTTCTGAACCTGCTTCATCGTCCAATGAATGAGTGTTCGATGGTAGAGTTTTTTAACCCGACCCTTGAAGCGGCCGGTGTGTTCTGTCAGGACGACAGGCTTGTGGTAGTATCGTGCCAGCAAGACTGCAACAAGCCCCGCCGGATACGTCACATGGGCATGGATAATATCCACCGTTGACCAGTCTATAGAGTGACTGCCTGCAAATGCGGCATAAATATAGGAGAGACACATCGGATATTCGATTCGGCGGGGAGGGGGATTGATGTAATGAGGAAAATAGACGCACCAGTTTTCGTCCTGTTGGGGAGACGAAAGGGGAGAGAAGAGCTGGCGAACCGGTTTTTCTACGGGGCGAATGACCGTTACCTGGTGGTGGCGAGCCAGGGCCCCCACCTGCTCGCGCACAAACGTTCCGCTAAAAATCTGCTCCGGTATGGGGTAGTACGCGGTTAAAACAACAATATGCACCGATGCTGTTCCTTGTTTTTCAGACATTTTCTGCAAGGTTTTGGGCAAGCACAACAACCTTTTGCATCTCG
>DAOTUE010000141.1:0-5708 GCA_034436975.1 Chloroflexaceae bacterium | reverse complement strand
CGATTGAAACATCCCTGCGCCGATGCCAAGCGGCAGGAAGAGGAGAATGTAGTTGAGCGTGGAGGTATTGGTGTCGAGTGCGGTGAGCAGGTAGAATGTTGCCGTGAGCACCACCAGCCCGGCCACGGTGATAGGGCGTGTGCCGAAGCGGTCTGAGAGCACGCCGGAGAGGGGTGAAAAGACCGCAAGCATAATGGGAATGACCGCAATGAGCAACCCTGTCTGATAGGGGGCATAGCCAAGCACGTTTTCGAGATAGAAGGGCATCAGAAAGAGTGTGCCGGCAGCAGCAACGAAGGAGATCAATCCCATGATGAGGTTGGCTCCTATCAGGCTGTTGCGAAAGAGATGCAGGTCAATCATAGGCTGTCGGACCCTCCATTCAATGAAAATGAACAACGCCAGGAAGAGGATAGAGTTGCCGAAGAGGGCCAGGACAGGCCGTGAGCCAAATCCGATATGCTGACCGAAGGTAAGGGACAGCAGCAGGCTGAGCAAACACACAAACAGGGTGATTGCACCAGGAACATCGAACCGCTGCCCGCCCGCGGGTCGGTCTGCGTGCAGAAGCCGCACCGCCATCACAAGCCCGACGATACCCACCGGCAGATTGACAAAGAAGATCCACCGCCAGGAGAGCTGGGAAATGAGCACCCCGCCCAGGGTAGGGCCAAGCACAATCCCCACCGACACGACAGAGCCAATAACACCCAGGGCTTTCCCCCGTTCGGTTGGCGGGAATGCTGCGGTAATGATGGCCGGGCCCAGGGCCATTGTCATAGCCGCGCCAAAAGCCTGCACTATGCGAAACCCGATAAGCCACGGGACCGAGGGAGCCACCCCACAAAGCATGGACCCGACGGTAAAGACGACAACGCCCGTGATATAGACAGGTTTTTTGCCGATGATGTCGGCCAGGCGGCCAATGCTCAGCAGCAGCGTGGTGATGGTCAACAGGTAGCCAAGCACCACCCACTCGACAATCGCAAAGTCGGATTGAAAATCTTTCACCAGCGTTGGCAGGGCCAGATTGACAATGCTCCCATCAATGGTGGCAAGAAAGACGCTCATGGCGACTGTCGCCATAACATACCATTTGCGGCTGTAGTCGGTCGTGTCAGCGGGTGGGTGTTGCTGCCCGCTCTGTATCGGTTTGTGCTGTTGTGCTTGCATGAGAAACCTGGGTCCTCCCGACCTGGTTCAAATAGGAAATTGTTTTTCTGGCGGCTTCCTGTCCCTGCCGCACACAGTCGGGCACGCCCACCCCCTCGAATGCGCTGCCCGCAAGGAACACACCCGGCGTTTGCTCGCTCATCGCATGCATCTCGCGCACGCGGTCCAGGTGCCCCACGTCATACTGGGGATTGGCCTTTGTCCAGCGGAAAATACGCTGGAGCACCGGCTCGGCCCGCAACCCCATAATATCGCGCAACTCATCGCGCACCATTGTTGCCAGATCCTCATCGGGTTGCTCGGCCAGATCCTCGTGGCCCGGCCCGCCAATGAAACTGCGTAGGAGCAAACGGTCCGGTGGGGTGCGGTGGTGAAACTTGGTTGAGGTCCAGGTACAACCCGTTATGCGGCGGTGCTCCTTGCGTGGAATAACGAAGCCAAACCCGTCAAATGGCTTGCCGACATCGGCCAGCCGGAAGCCAAGCGACATTGTTGCTGTGGTGACATAGCGAATGGCCCGTAGCGCGTCGCTCAGGGGTGGGTTGAGCGGAGCGAGCAACTCTGCCGAAACATAGGCCGGTGTTGCCAGCACCACAGAATCGCCCTCAACGATGGAGCCATCGGCGGTATGGGCACGGTAGCGAGGGACGGCTCCGTTCGTCTGGCTCACCTGCTCCAACCGGACAACGCGCTTGCCGGTCACAATTTCCCCCCTATCACCGTTACGCAGCGTTTCGGCGAGAGCCTGGATACCCTGCCCAAGCCCCTTTTGCAAGGTCATAAACATGGCAAGCGATGCAGTCCCATTGTTGTTGTTATTGGTATTGCTGTTTGTCGCGGGAGTGCGGCTGGTTTTGCGCTTGAGCATAGCTTTGATGAGACTCCCATGCTTCTGCTCCATCTGGTGGAAGAGCGGGAACGATCCCAGAAGGCTCTGTCGTTCCGGGTCGGAAATGTGGATGCCAGACATGAGTGGCTCGGCGATTTTGTCGAGGGCTTCCTGCCCCAGGCGGCGACGGACAAAGCTCGCCACGGTTTCATCGGAAGTATCGCGTCGTGGTGGAATGAAGAGATCCATACCCATGCGGATTTTGCCTGGCACCGAGATGAGCCGCGAGGTGGCAAAGGGCATCATCTTTGTGGGGATAATGAGCATCACCCCGTCGGGGAGCGGGGTCAGCTTCCCACGGTTGAGCACAAACGTCTGGCGCATGTCGTCGTTTGTACCCATCAGTTCGTCGCCCAACCCCAGGCTTCGGAAAAGCTCCAGGGCCCACGGCTTGCGGCTCAAGAAGCAATCGGGGCCGCCATCAATCGTAAACCCGTCGGCATATTCGGTCTGGATTTTGCCGCCAACGCGGGTATCGCTTTCGAGCAGCGTGAAGGAAACCGCATGCCCGGCGTTGTGTGCTTCTTGCTGGAGTGCGTGGGCGGCGGCAAGTCCGGTTATGCCCCCACCAATGATAAGGGTATGGTGTGTCATCCTGATATTATCCTTTCTTGCCTGCCTTGCCTGCCTTTTCTGTTCTTGTTCTTGCCCGCTGCACAACATCGGCCAGTGCGTCAATAAGAGTCGGTGACGTATTCAGTGAGGCTATCCGCTCCATCCGAACGCCCAGGCTTTCAGCAAGATTGCGACACTCGACATCAATATCATAAAGGATTTCTACATGGTCGCACAAAAACCCGATGGGCGCAATGAGCAGGTTGCGGTGGCCCTCGCTGGCAAGTCCGGTTATCGTTTCGTCAATCGAGGGGCCAAGCCACTTGACAGGCCGTGCCCCCGCACTCTGGTAGCAAAAGTGCCAGCGTTCGGAGAGCGGCGGGTCTGCTTTTGCTCCCATCTCCAGCCGGTTGATGACAAGGAGGATAACCTCGCGGAGTTGCCTATCGTAGGGGTCGCCCTCTTCTTCCACAACCGAAGCGGGCAGACTATGGGCCGAAAAGATGAGCCGCACCTCGGAGCGCACATCCGGGGGAAACTGTTTGAGCGAGGCAGAAACATGCTCGGCAATGGCTTCAATGTAGAGCGGGTTGGTATGCCACATTTCCACAGGGTAGAGGTGCAGGTCGCTCCGCAGTGTTTCCCGTGCTTTGTGAAACTTTTCGTAATACTCTGCCACAGTCATACTTGAGTAGACCGGGGTCATACAGAGCGTGACCAGGTGGCGAAACCCACCGTTCACGATGTCGGCCAGCGCATCGTGAATGGTGGGGGGCCAGTGTTTCATCCCGACAAACACCTGGAAGCGTGGCGCGTCCGGCGCGGGGGATGCATCCGGGTCGGGCGTGTTGAGCACGCGCTCCAGGGCTTCGGCCTGCTCTGTCGTGATGCGTAGCAACGGCGATCCTCCGCCAATGTGTGCGTATCGCTCGCGGATTTCCTCCAGCAGTTCTGGCGGGGTTTTGCGCCCCCCACGAATATCCATCACGAATGGTTCCACATCGTCGAGCGTATCTGGCCCGCCGTAGGCCATCAGCAGCACGGCACAGGAGGGCGTTCCCTGGGGGTGCTCTTCTCCGGGGGATGGTGCAGGACACATAACCATAGCTATCTTTCCCCTATCTTTACTACCTTCCTTCTTTTTCTGATATAGGGAAGATTATATCACAGAAGCACAGACTCGCTGCGGGACAGTCATACCCACAACGATTGCAACGATTGAATTGTTACCTATGGTATACTGGTGATAACAACGAAAACGAAGGGGAGACGGTATCCCCCGGACAGAGGAGAGATACTGGAAAATGGCAAAGAAAATACTTATTGCACCGGCCTGGCCCTACGCCAACGGGCCACGCCACCTGGGACATGTCGCCGGCTTCGGTGTACCCGCCGACATCTTCGCCCGCTATCAGCGGCTCAAAGGAAACGACGTGCTGATGATCAGCGGAACCGACGAGCATGGCACGCCGATTACGCTTGCCGCCGACAAAGAGGGTATTCATCCCAGAGAACTGGCCGACCGCTACAATCAGATTATTGGCGACGACCTCTACCGTCTGGGGCTGAGCTACGATATTTTTACCCGAACAACAACCCAAAACCATTACCGCGTGGTCCAGGATCTCTTCAAAACGCTCTACGACAAGGGGTATATCCTCAAGCAAAAGACGATGGGCGCGTTTTCGGCTAGCACCGGGCGCACCCTGCCCGACCGCTATATCGAGGGCACCTGCCCCATTTGTAGCTACCACGATGCCCGCGGCGACCAGTGCGACAACTGCGGCAACCAACTCGACCCGGTAGACTTGCTCCAGCCGCGCTCAAAGGTGGATGGCAACCCGCCCGTTTTCAAGGAGACAGAGCACTTTTTCCTCAACCTGCCGGCCTTTGCCGAGCAGATTGGCCGCTGGCTCGACATGCAAGAGCACTGGCGGCCCAATGTGCGAACGTTCTCGCTCAACCTGCTTGACGATCTCAAGCCGCGCCCGATTACCCGCGACCTCGATTGGGGCGTGCCTATCCCCCTGCCCGAATACGAACAACGCGAAAACAAGCGCATCTATGTATGGTTCGATGCGGTTATCGGCTACCTCTCCGCCAGCATCGAATGGGCCCGCAACCGCGGCACGCCGGAAGCCTGGCGCGACTGGTGGCAAAACTCCGATGCCTACCACTACTATTTCATTGGCAAAGACAATATCATCTTCCACACGCTCATCTGGCCTAGCATTTTGATGGGCTATGGCAATGGTGGCGAGATAGGCGGGGGAGGCGTGCCACTCCAGCTCCCCTACAACGTGGTCAGCAGCGAATTTCTCACAATGGAGGGGCGCAAGTTTAGCAGCAGCCGTGGCGTGGTGATCTACGTGCGCGACTTTTTGAGCCGCTACGACCCCGACCCGCTGCGCTACTTTCTCACCATTGCCGGCCCCGAAAACCAGGATACCGATTTTACCTGGTCGGAGTTTGTGCGGCGCAACAACGATGAACTGGTGGCAACCTGGGGAAACCTCGTCAACCGCACGCTCACGAACGTTTCGCGCAACTTCGGGGCGGTGCCGCAACCCGCAGAACACACCGCCGAAGATACAGCCCTGCTTGCCGAAGTGGAAAACGGGTTCGAGCGCATCGGGAAATTGCTTGATGCGGCGCGCTTCAAAATATCTCTCGGCGAGGCAATGGGTCTGGCCGCTCAGGTCAACCAGTACCTCAGCGACCAGGAACCCTGGAAAGTCATCAAAACCGACCGCGAACGAGCCGCGACGATCCTCTATGTTGCGCTGCGCTGCGTGGACAATCTCAAAACTATGCTGACCCCCTTTCTCCCCTTCACCAGCCAGCGACTCCACGAGATGCTTGGCTACCGTGGGACGATTGCCGGGCCGCTGGAGTTCCGCGAATACACCGAAGAGGCGGGAGCGCATCACCGGGTATTGACCGGCGACTACAGCCAGTGGACTGGAAGGTGGGAGCCGAGTACCCTGGCCGTAGGGCAGCCCATCCGCTCGCCCGAACCGCTCTTCAAGAAGCTGGACGAGCAGGTTGTGGCCGACGAACTGGCCCGAATGGAAGAGCAGGAAGGGTAGGC
>DAOTUE010000140.1:0-3196 GCA_034436975.1 Chloroflexaceae bacterium | reverse complement strand
TGTCTTCTTTGCACGCACGTTCAACGGAAGTCTTCCACAGGATTCCAGTTGTGAAATTGCATTTCCCAACACGTTCCCGTGCGTTTTCGCTATCGTTTCTCTTGTTTGCCTATGCACTTGGTAAGGTACGTGGTTTCATCCTCCCTGATAAGCTACTTGACGTTCTTCCATCCCAGCAGCACCAAACAAATTAGGCATAGAGCCTGGCCCTATACCCGGTGCAAAAACCAAACGTTTGATGACGTGTTTGCTTGGATTGCTTGCTTGCCTGGAAGGTTACTTGTGCTTTTCAGGTTTACCTCAACTCGGTGCGAGGAGTGAAACCATCTTGATTACGCAGGTAAGTATAGCACGATGCTCCCATCTTGTCAAGATCGATTTTGGGTTATCGGGATTTTTGGCGGCCGGTTCAGAAGAAATGGCGGTTTCAATCCAGTAGTTGCGCATAGAGCCGGGCAAACCCCCTGCCAAGTTGATCGTATCCAAACGAGCGGACCACTTTTTCGCGCCCATGCTCCCCAAAGCGGCGGCGCAGGGCTGCATCATCGCCCAGTTCGCGCACATAGCGAGCGTAGGTGGCTACATCGTTGCGGGGGGTCAGAAACCCGTTCAGCCCGTGGTCCACAACTTCGGGGAGTGCGCTGCTATTGGTGGTGACAACCGGCCGGCCACACGCGAGAGCCTCCGCGGGAACAATGCCAAACCCTTCGAGCCGCGAGGGAAAAAGCACAATATCGCACCCCTGGTAGGCCGCCACCAGCCCGGCCCGACCGGGCGAGCCAATGGGGATCATACGCGGGTGGGGGGGGGGGGTCTGTTTCCCTTGAAAGCCGCTGTTGTAATAGAGCACATAGTCTCCTGGCAGGTGGTCGAGAATGGCGGGGAGAAGGTCGAATCCCTTGCGGCGGGTGCGGTTGCCAATAAATAGCAGCCTGATACGCCCCGTCGAAGGGGGGAGTCCATTCTCGCGCCGCACAAGCCCCGGCGTGGGCACAAATACCTTGGTATCTATCCCATCAAAGATGAGCACGGTATCGGCCCGCCCATATTGCTGCAAGACCTGGCGTTGGGTAAACCGGCTTACACAGACAACGGCATCGGCCCGCTGGATGGACCAGCCGTCGTAGCGCGATTCGAGGAGCCGATAGAAGAGCCGTTGGGAAAACGAACTATAGGGCTGGAGGTCGGGGTCGGTGGTGAGATGGTGGACAGTGGTGACGACCGGCACCCCCTCCCCGCCAAGCGCAAACGCCACGCGAGAACGTCCCTGCACAATATCGAAGCCGCGTCCCCACCCCGCCGGCAGTCCCCGTGGAATGAGGAAGGGGAGAAAATTGTAGATTTCTGGCAAACGCAGCAGCGTCGTATCCAACCCGGCGGCACGCACCGAGCGGGCGATATTCTGGATGCCAAAATCTACCCCTCCCCGCCCGATGGGAGAAAGATAGAGGATTCGCATATGCTTATTTTTCGGCAACGACAAAATAGCTCCCGCTGCGCATCCAGCCAAACAGCCACAGATCAAGTTCCATCAGCAGGGTAATCGCCGTGAGCGCGTAGTAGGTGGGGCCGCGGCGGTCCAGGCGGGCCCGCATACGCTGGCGAGCGCGGATCTCGCGTGCGCCAACTTCCGCCCCCTTCGCGCCCTCCGGGTCCTGTGCGCTCTTTGCTGGTTTCCTGCTGCTCCCGCGACCGGCAATGATAACCTCACCCAGTTTCATCACCACATGCTCAACCAGCGTGGTGAAGAGGGTGTTCCAGAATACAACGCGCACCGGGCGCAACCCCGCTGCCTTCAGCGCGTCGTGCACTTCGTCCCACGTTTCGAGCGATTTGAGATGGTCTGACTTTCGTCGTGCCTCACGCTCGAAATCGTAGAGGCCGAGCCGCACAAAGAACCGCCCGATATGTCGGCTGATGTCTATAATGGGCTGGATTGGCGAGAGTTCGCGGGTGTTGGAGAAGATGAGCACCTGTCCGCCAGGGCGCAACACCCGCGCTGTCTCGCGCAGATAGGCCGCTATCACGTCGCGGGGGAAGTGCTCCAGCACATCAATAGAAAAACTCTTGTCAATGCTGCCATCGGCAAAGGGCAATACCCGCGAGTCGGCTTTCGCCAGCGTGACCTCTTCCAGGGCCCGGTCAGCAAAGAGCGTCACGGGGTCGCTGCCGATCATCAGCCCCACCCGCCCGGCGTTCCAGGTGGCAAAACGCCCGTTGCCACACCCGTTGTCGAGGACAATATCGCCCGGCTGAAACCGCAGCAGCCGGACCAGGGTGCGGTTGCGAACGCCGGCTGCCAGCAACGGGGGAGCCAGCTCGCGGTAATCCAGTTCGTGGGCCATGTTCTCCTCTTCGCTCACATATTTGGAAACATAGCCCGCACAGGTCTCGCGTGGCATCAGGTCAATATACCCCTCGTGGATGGGGTAGAAACTCTGGCAGGCCGAGCAGTGTACCCCCCCTGCGGCAACATACAGGGCGCGGGAACCGCAGGAGGGGCACCGCAACAGCCGGAACAGGCTACGAGATACCATACGGTTTCTTTCTCTTCATACGCTTCACTCCTTCCCTACCACCTATCCCCTACAACCTACCACCTATCACCTACCACCTGTTCCCTGACTCCGTCGCCTATCCGATGGCTTGCTATGGTGCTGGTGAGGGTCTGGAGCTTCGTCATCACAGTGCGTAGCGATATTTCCAGGGTCCGTACTCCCTCCTGTGCATTCTCTTCATTGTTGCTGGCGGCCTCGCGTTCTTTTTCCAGGCGATGGAGGGCCTGGTTGACCGTTTCTTCAAGCGTTTCAAGGTAGATATGCATTTCGTTGCATATCTGGCAGGCCGCGTCGGGCGCAATGTGTTGCCTCATCATCGGTACACCTCCTTAAGCTATCATTAAGCTATCATTAAGCTATGGTTCGTTTTGTAAGCGTTCACTGGGTTCGGGCAATCCCCAATGCCTGAGAGCGCAAGCGTCTCGCTTGCCCCAATGCGGACGTGGCATCCCTCCCAATCCCTCCCCCCGCTGGGGGGATGACAGGTGGGGGGACTGAACGATTACTTCGTTTTTCCATAGGAAAAAGCGGCAAGGGAACCACCCGCTTCAGCGGGTGTGGGGAATTGCCGCCATCCTCCTTTCTCCTGGTTGTCACGACTGAATGAGTGTGCTAGACTGTTGTACAAGGCACTCTCT
>DAOTUE010000139.1:0-34950 GCA_034436975.1 Chloroflexaceae bacterium | reverse complement strand
CGTCGGAAATGACCCGCCAGTGCGGGTCGTCCACGAATTGGCGACCACACGTTTTGCAGGCGTATTTCTGTTTGCCCGTGCTGATAGAGCCATTTTTGATTACCTGGTCGCTGTGGCAGGTGGGACAGCAGTGCATACGATTCCTCCTCCTTTGCTCTCATTGTCGTCCTCTATCCCATAGTACCACTAGCATTCAAGGACTACCTGAACGCTTACTGAAAAAACACCAGGATTGTGCTTCAAAATTGGTATAGATAAACGGGAGAAACCAGTTTCTTCTTGACATGATACACGAAGAGTCGTATACTCTGAAAAAATCAAAGAAGAAAAACCACCTTATCAATCAATTCAAGTTACGTTGATCTCTCAAGTTTATGAAAATGAAACCAATTCAGGCAGAAAAACCTCTCTCAATTTCGAGAAAAAGAGACAATCATTGTAGCAGAGGTTTCCTGTGTGGTCGTCTTTTATCTTGCGTATATTCTACGTACATCCTTCGGTAAGGAGTAGCAGAGCAATGAATGAAACACCAATTCCTCAGGAGCAGGAATCCCTTCCAGCAGACCTCTCCCTCTCGGTCCTGCTATTTTATACGGCGATGACGAAAGGTATTGCACTGAGCGAGTTTGCAGAACAACTTGGGGTCAGTCCACTCTCGTTGCGCCAGTTTATCACCGGCAAAGCCCAACGTCCGCGAGGGAAGACGCTAGAATTACTCGGAGAAGCGCTCGGCATCTCCCCTCAAGAGGTGCGTCGCCGTTCGATGCTCCGAACATACAGTGCTCCCCGCTTTAGCGAGTGGCTGAAAGAAAAAATGGAAGAAGGACAATTTTCGCGTGCCAGATTGACACAGGAGACCCGCATCAGCGATGGGGCATTGCGAAATTACCTCAACGGGCAAACCCTGCCAGACGCAAGCCAGGCCCGCCGCCTCGCAGAAACCCTGGACGTTGACCGGCTCGAAATAGCCCGCGTCCTCGTTGTGGATCATATCGTGCGAAATGGAGGACAAACCATTGCCCGCGAGGAGCAGTCCCCGTTTAGCGTCGTTATCAGCGGCAAACCAGAAGATGGGCAGACAAGCAGAGAATGGTCTCAGCGATACAGTCAGGCTGCACAGAGCGGGCCGCCTTCCTCAGCCGAAGAGGAGCACGTCATCACTCTCTGGCGCAAACTGCACCCCCAGGCCCGTCGAGCCACATTGATCTACATTGCCGGGTTGTTGGCCGAAGCCTGAGCCACCCGAAATCTACCCTCTCTGTTCCTGTGGCTAAGCGGCTCTCTTGTCACTGTCGCAGCACCATAGCGCATGCCCAGGCCACCTCTATGGCTCTTCTCAAATATCCCCTCTCCGATAAACCAATCGTTCAGGACCCCCCACCTGTCCTCCCCCCCAGCGGGGGGATGGATTGGGAGGGGGGACGCACCCGCATCGGAACAAGCGAGACACTTGCGCTCCCAGGAATCAGGGATTGCCCAAACACTGTGGACGCTTACCCGATAAACCCGGACCCTGAGACGGTTTTTTACCTTTCCGATACTTTTCTGGGGGTATTTTCTCGTTGACGTGGCTCATGAGAATGTGGTATAGTACCATTGATTTAAGTGTCATATTCTCAAGCTATGCGTGATAGAGTCTATACTATCAATGCGCTCATCCTGCGTCGGCGTGACGTGGGAGAAGCGGACCGTATTCTCGTACTCGGTACGCCAACAGGAAAACGACACGTTATTGCACGGGGAGTACGGAAAACAACCAGTCGCCTGGCCGGACATATTGAACTGTTTACCTACACAACGATGCAACTGGCCATTGGGCGCACGTTTGATGTTGTCACCCAGAGTTCGGTGAGAGAACAGTTTCCGTCCATCCATTCCAATCTCTCCTACCTGAGCCGCGCCTACTACATAGCAGAAATCTACGATGCGTGGACTCAGGATGGTCAGGAAGAACAGCACGAACTGTTCTCCTTACTTGTTCATACATTCACAATGCTTGATGGAGTTTCTGCGAAAGGGAAGGATCTTGTCTTGCGGGCGTATGAACTGCAATTGCTGGATACCGTTGGCTACCGTCCACATCTGTACCAGTGTGCAATCTGCAAAGAGCTACTCTCCGAGCAGTCCAACCGCTTTAGCCCGCCCCTGGGAGGGGTGCTCTGCCCTCTCCATGCATCAGCCGACCCATCTGCATACCCAATGAGCTTCCAGGCATTCAAAGCAATGCGTTATATCCAGAAGGAACAATTTATGGCGGTTGAACGATTGAACCTCTCGCCAGCAGTGAGTAGCGAAATTGAAACCCTGCAGCGAGCCTACCTATGCCATCTTCTGGAACGCGATCTCCGAACTGTCCCGTTCCTGAAATCCTTAGCGTGAGGAAAGAAAACCAACTGGCCCATGCATATTGAGCCACAAGTCAACTCAAGGAGTTCCGTTATGGCCCACATTGATGACGTGCTTGACCAGAATGAGCGTATCCTCTATACGACTCGGCGACATCTTCTTCTGGTCATTAGTCTGATCTTCGCCAAAACTGTGCTCATCGGGGTTGTTATTGCCGCGGGGTTTATCTCATTTGAGGCATTTCGCACTACGAACGAGAAGTTTCTCGGTATCTTCACCGCCAATGAACTTATCCTCCTCGGAGGCGGCCTCATCAGTCTGATCCTGTTGATCAGTATCGGGGGAGATTATATACGCTGGCAAGCCGAGCAATATCTCATAACAGACCGACGTATCCTCCAGGTTCAGGGGATTCTAAACAAGACTCTGATGGGGGATGTTCCACTAGACCATATCAAACGAACCACGCTGCATAGCAACCTCTTCGGGCGGCTGGTTGGGTATGGAACGCTCGTGCTCGAAACCACGGACGAGAATGATCTGAATATGCTCCCGACCATTGTCCGTCCCCGCGAATGCAAGCAGGCGTTGCTCGAAGCCAGGCACAACTATGAAAATGGCTATGGGTATCTCGATGCCGATGATACCACCTATCCCCCAGAAAAACCGCTGAGCAATGGGCAGGCAACGGCCCATCGAACGCTTGAAGAACTGGCGGTCCTCCGCGACCGGGGCATTCTTTCCATTGCCGAATTTGAGGCGAAAAAACGCGAAATCCTCAGGCGGCTGTAAATAGGTAATCGTTCAGGGCCCCCCACCTGGCCTCCCCCCGGTGGGGGGATGGATTGGGAGATAGAGCCATCACGATAAACTCGGACAATTCCCTGCAAGCAGGACGCTTGCCCTCCCAGGGGTTTACCCCGAAAAGTGAACAGGTACGTTTTGGCACTCAGTTGACAACCTCTCCCGCTATGAGTACAATGAACAGGAGCATGCATAAGATGGGCCGCTAGCTCAAGGGTAGAGCAAACGACTCATAATCGTAAGGTTCAGGGTTCGAATCCCTGGTGGCCCACCATCATCAGATGTCATCAGCCTGTGTGAGTCATGCAAGTATCAGCCTGTCTGAGCCACAACTATCGTGGAATGGTCAGACAGGCAGTCCGGCACCGGGGGTGAGGCCGCAGTTGAAGGGTTGAAATGATGGATTATCAAAAGAGCAAAAAAAAGAAACTCCTGAAAAATCTTCCCATCCTCAAGATGAAGCTGACGACAGCAACCCGGTTTAATGAGGTATTTGACTATTTCTTCGACGAGTTTGGAGAAAACCGACTTTTTCTTGACATTAGCGAACCCTATCCTAACTATGAGATGCTCCAGAACGTCCTGGCCCACTCGGTCGGCGGGGCCCTCAAAACCAACAGAATCGTCATCAGAAACGGTCTTTTTCTCTACATCCCCGAATACCCGTCCTTCATTCATGGAACGTGCCGCTTCAATGAATACCTGTCAAATTTCTTCTACTTTGAGGATATTGATATGGGGATGCTGGCGATGGTTCTTTCTCCCACCAACCCGATGACCCAGCTCATCCGCTTTTCCATGCGCCGTCCCGGCCCGGGCGGACATCCCTCGCAAGCCAACTGATAACGACATTCGCATCCGTCACGAACTAGCGCAGCGGCTTCCCCTGCCGACGGCATGTCTCCCGCACCGTCAGGATGCGCTCCACAAAACGGCTTCCCCCTTTGCTCCGCGTTCCGAAACTCCCCTTGCGCCACAGCACGGCCGGTATCAGGGCTTGCTCCGCTGCATTATTGGTCGGCTCCACCCTATCCACCGACGCGAACACCCACAACCCATCCCACAGCCGCCATATGTATACCAGGTTGGCTACTTCCGCATTACCTGCAACCCCAGTTGCTCAAAGGTCCATGCGATGCCTGTCTGGAGATTCGCCAGCGTGACAATGCCCGACAGATCAACCTCAAGATGCACCATTGCCTGAGCAATTGCGCTGCCGATACCAACCAGCACAACCTTGCTGCCAAGCAACTTGCAGGCCGTGGTGGTATTGACGAGATAATCTGCCACCTGCGTATCCACAACCGGCACTCCCGTTATATCAATAATAACAATGTCAGCTTGATGGTGGACAATAGCCTCCAGCAGGTTCTCGGTCATCATAGTGGCTCGTTGTGCGTCTATCGTCCCGATAAGGGGGACCACGAGCACCCCATTCCAGATCTGGCTGATGGGACTGGAGAGTTCCCGGATTGTGGCTTGCTGTGTTTCAATCTGGCGGTGGGCCTCTTCCAGCGAGGTGATAAGTTCGCGCTGCCGGTTGATTTCTTCCTGGGCCGCCTCAATAGCCTGGCTTTTTTTCACTTCGTCGGTTACATCGCGGTGCATCACCCCGACGTGGTTGATTGCGTTTTGCTCATTTCGTATGGGGAAGTAGTCCACTGTTACCCATCGCCGGCTTCCGCTGGTTTCCATCCCTGGCAGTTTTGTTGAATCATAGAAGACCGGCGGCAGGTGGACGTTTTCCCCCTGTGCCACCCGCTGGAAAATTGCCGGTACCCCTAGCTCAACGTTTTGCGGGTCTGTGACCATGTTGAACTGCCCCACCAGGATTTCGCGGGCCCCCCCCCAGAACTGCTCAGATGCGCGGTTCGTTGCAACGGCCAGCCCATCCACACGATAAATCTGCACCGGCACAGGTAAACCATCAAGAAACGCCTGGGTGACAGGAACGGTCAAATCCGTATCCATGAAAAAATTCACTCCATATCCACATTTCTGGCCTGGCGGGACCATTCGCCTGAAGCAAGAATGTGATACAATACATGATCCCCCCCTCAGGTGGGGGCGGACAAAAACCTGAGCGGCATACCAGAGGAAGGGGTACGCTGGTACCATGCCCCTTCCTCTCCCGTCCATAATATATTGTCTTTTTTACGGCATCGTCACAGTATAACACATAAAAAAACAAGAAAACCGGGGAAATTGGCCAGATTTTGGGGGTAAAGACGGAGCCGTTGGCGTTGTATCAACCAAAAAACCATACCACGACACAGGAGAGGAGTGGCATCACTATGACCAGCAGGGAATCAATACCGAACGAAACCACCGCGCTCAAGCAGTATATTGCTGCGCTCGAAGAGCAACTCGCTGTCTCCCGACACCAGCAGCAGCAATGTGAGCAAACCTTGCGTCTGCTTCGCTCTGCTCTCGACGACCTGCCGGACGGTCTCTTTGTCAAAGACATCCGGGGAAAAATGCTCTATGCCAACCGCCACGTTGCCCGCACCTTCCGGCTTGACCCCCGTCACATTGTCGGAACACACCAGCGCGACCTCTTCCCCCCGGAGCGGGTAAAAAAATGGGATGCGGAAGACCAGCATATCATAGAGACAGGAGCAACCGTGGTGTCAGAGGAAATCATTGTTTACAATGGAAAACAGACCACCCATCTTATCACGAAGTTCCCCGTTTATGATGCCAGCGGCAATATCTATGCAATTGCTGGCTATGGCACGGATATAACCGAGCGCAAGCGGGCCGAGCAGACCTTGCATACCATGACACAGCAACTTGAAACGCTCTTCTCAACCGTTCACATCTCCCTGGCCTATATGGACCGGGCGTTTACGTTTTTGTGCGTCAACCAGACCTATGCAGCCGCCGATGAGCATGACCCTGATTTCTTTGTTGGCAAAAACCATTTCGCGCTCTATCCCAATGCAAAGAATGAAGCAATTTTCCGCCGTGTTGTGGAAACGGGCCAGCCCTACACCGCCTACGCCTGCCCCTTTGTCTACCCCCTCAATCCCGAACGGGGTGTGACCTACTGGGATTGGACGCTCCAGCCGGTCTTTGGGACCGGTGAGGGGACCGGTGAGGGAGCCAGCGAGGGGACCGGTGAGAGAGGGAGCGGACAAGTTGAAGGGCTGATCCTCAGCCTGATCAACGTCACCGAGCGGGTCCACCTGGATGAGTCCTACCGCGCTGTTGTGAATTACTCGTTGCAGGCCCTGGCCCTGTTTCAAGGGGGACGGTTTGTCTTTGCCAATAACGCCGCGGCAGAGCTGGTTGGCTGCTCTGTTGAAGAGTTGCTCGCGCTGACCCCGAATGAACTGTTGCACCTGTTTCATCCTGATGACCGGGAGATTGTGGGGCAGCGGGGGGTTGACCGGCTGGCGGGCCTGGTGGTTCCCTCTCGCTATGAGGTGCGCATCCTCCGCCGCGATGGGACGGTGTGCTGGATAGAAGCCTTTTGCACCTGTCTGGACTATCGCGGGCGGCCCGCCACCCAGATTGCCGCTATTGATATGACCGAACGCAAAAAGGCCGAAACGCAGCTCTGCGAGAATGAAGAAAAGTTGCGGCTCGTTGCCGACTTTACCTACGACTGGGAATACTGGCGGGCCCCGGATGGGACGTTCCCCTATATCTCGCCGGCCTGCCAGCGCATCACAGGCTATCCCCTTGAGGATTTCTACCATATGCCTGAGCTGATGCTCCTTATTGTCCACCCGGAAGACCGTAAACTGCTCATTGAGCATATGCGCCAGGAGTATACCCAGCGAGGAACCCATGCGCTGGTGTTTCGCATTGTCACCCGTGCGGGCACGACCCGCTGGATTGAGCATATCTGCCAGCCGGTCTATGACTCCGAGGGGCGATGGCTTGGGCAGCGGGCCAGCAACCGCGATATTACCGACCGCAAGCAAGCAGAGATAGCCCTGTACCAGGCCCGCGAAACAGCCGAAGCCGCTACGCGGGCCAAGTCGGCGTTTCTGGCAAACATGAGCCACGAAATCCGCACCCCCATGAATGCGATTATTGGGATGACCCGCCTGCTGCACGATACCCCGCTGGCTCCGGAGCAGCGAGACTACGTGGAGACAATCCAGTTCAGCGGCGAAGCCCTGCTCACGCTCATCAACGATATTCTCGACTTTTCCAAAATCGAGGCCGGGCGGATCGAACTGGAGCAGGCCCCCTTTGGACTACGTGATTGCATTGAGGAAACACTGGAACTGCTCGCGCCAGAAGCCACAGCAAAGGGGTTGGAACTGGCCTGCTGGATGGATACCGATATGGGCGAACGGATTGTCGGAGATGAAAACCGCGTGCGGCAAATTCTCGTCAATCTGGTCGGGAATGCAGTCAAGTTTACTGAAAAGGGCGAAGTGGTGGTTTGCGTGTGCCGTTCTCCGGGCTCCGACCCGGACGCTCCCTCACAGGTGCATCTCATTGTCCGCGATACGGGTATTGGCATTCCCGCCGACCGGCTGGATGATATTTTCCAGTCATTTAGCCAGGCCGATAGCTCTACCACGCGCAAGTATGGCGGGACGGGGTTGGGATTGACCATCAGCAGGCGGCTTGCCGAGGCAATGGGTGGGAGGTTGTGGGCCGAGAGCGAGGTTGGCATCGGCTCCACCTTTCATCTCATGGTTCCTGCCGAGCCAGTCATCTCCGAGCAACCGCCTTTCTGTGCTCCCGACCAGCCGGAGTTGCAGGGCCGGCGCATGCTCATTGTAGACGACAACGCAACCAGTGGGGAGATCCTCAGCGGCTACACCGAAGCGTGGGGAATGGATACCCACGTTGTCAGCACCACCAGCGATGCGCTGGCCTGGATTGCCCAGGGGGGGGCGTGCGATATTGTCTTGCTGGATATGCCCCTGCCGGGGGGGGATGCGGCGATGCTTGCTGCGCAGACGCAGGCCGCCTGCCCGACAATAGAGGTGTTTATTGTTGCGCTGGTGCCGCTCCCGATGTACCACAAGCTGAGCCAGACCGCGTCCGACAGCATCACAGCTTTCCTGGTGAAGCCTGTTCGCCTGGCCCTGCTGCATACCGCGCTGGTCAACGTTGTGCGCGGGGAGCCAGTGGAACATATCCACGTGCTCAACACTCCCGCGATTGATCACGAGGCTGGCAAGCACCACCCGCTGAGTATCTTGCTGGCCGAGGACCACCCCATCAACCAGAAAGTCACCTTGCGCCTGCTCCAAACGATGGGCTACTGCGCCGATGTTGCCGCCAATGGCCGCGAGGTGCTCGAAGCTCTGCTCCGCCGTTGGTACGATGTTATCCTGATGGATGTGCAGATGCCAGAAATGGATGGCATTGAGGCAACAACGCGCATTCGGGAGCAATGGCCCGCCAACCAGCAACCGCACATCATTGCAATGACGGCCTGCACAATGGAAGGAGACCGCCAGCAATGCCTGGATGCGGGAATGGATGATTACCTCGGTAAGCCGGTGCGGGCGGAGGATCTGGCAGCGAAACTCCGCCAGGTGGACGGGGAAGGGGAAGAATCACCAGGAGAAGGAGATACGGAACCAGCAGAATCAGTGGAGCCAGCGAAACCGGACGGGCCCGCCCCCCTCTTTCCGACACCTCCCGACTCGCAAACTGCTCTTGACGCAAACGTCTTCGAGCTGTTCTGGTCCACAATGGGGCGTGAGGAGGACGGGCTGGCCCGCGAACTCATCACTATCTTTCTCAACGACACGCACGGCAAACTGGCAACCCTGCACCAGGCCCTCGCAGATAGCGACCCCGGCACCGTCCTTGTCACCGCGCATGCTTTGAAGTCGAGCAGTGCACAGCTTGGCGCAGTGCACTTTTCATCGCTCTGCCTGAAGCTGGAACGCATCGGGCAGTCGGGCAACCTGGCCGATGCGGGGACCATCCTGGCTGAGGCTGAAGCCGAATATGCGCGGGTGGAGTCCGAACTCAGCGCAAAGCTGGCGTAGAATCCCTATTCCACACGCCAGCCATGCACAACGGGTTTCGCCTCATCTGCGTATTGTTCTAGCACATAGAGCACTCCATGCTGGCGGTCAAAGGTAGCGGCATTGATGCGGAAACGACGCTGGTTTCCCGTGCCAAGCATTGCTTCATCAATGCCCGCCGGGTTCAGAAAGAGATGGTCGTCTATGTCCAGCGACGCATAGGGCTGCGGCTCCCACAAGTCCATTGTGCCCGCGGCTACCTGCGCCAGGTCTGCCGGGTCATACAGCAAGAACTGAGCATCGAAACGCCCGCTCCACCACCCACGCCCGGAGGCGGGATTGTCACACTGGATCAGGTCTGTTTCCGGGCAGAGTGAGCCATTGGCCAACCGACAGACCGGGAATTCCCCAACGCTCTCGGCGTAGACACACGGTTCGGGGCCGTCGGCATTGATAAACCCGTACCAGTATTTCTCGCCAGTGCCTTTCGTGCCCGCAAAGAGCATCGCTGCCTTGCCGCTGCCGGTTGTGAGCCAGGCCGCCCCTTCCCATTCATCCGGGTGCTGATAGCCCGTCAGGGCCCGCTCAATCGCATCGGTGTTTGTCGAACGCTCATACAGCAACAACACCGTTTCCTCCAGGCGCGTCCCCGAAGCTGCTGGCGTGCCAGCCCCATCAATCCAGGGGCGATAGGCAAAGAGCGCGGGGCCCATACCGGACATTCCTCCATCGCGGAACCGCCCGGTGCCAAGATACCGTCCCTGGGCGTGCGCATCGGCCCAGGCCGATGGAATTTCAAGCAGGTAGTCGTTGACGCTGTAGAGCGATTGATTGCCGATGTACCAGACCCCCTGTACCGCGGGGTTGTCCAGGTCGGGCGAAAACCAGGCATGCGTTGGTCCACTGCTTTCTTCGTGGTGGAAATGCTGCCCCCAGGCCAGGTGAATCAGCGGGCCTGTTGCCGCTGTGTCGAGATATTGCATGCCAACTTGTGGGATTTCCTCATACTCGGAGAAATATCCTTCGGCGACATTGTGAAACCCCTGAAGAAATGTGCCCGTATTGAGCGACTCCAGGTTTTCTGACACGACAAGCGGGGGGATAGAAATTTCTGCTACCTGGTTGCCGTCGGGCAAATCGCCATAGGGTAGCCTGTCGTGCCCGGTGATGAAGAGCGACCCTGGAAAGCCATCGTCAGCACCATCGGCATCGCCATTCGGGTTGAACGTCAGAGCGTTTCCACCATAGGCAAAGGTGCGGGGGCGTTCCCCATCGTCTGGCAGGCGAAACGCACCCAGGTAGGAAAAATCTGCTGGCTCAATGCGTTGGGATGGGGTTGTTTCGGGAGTGTGCGTCGGGGTGGGCGTTGGCAGAGAGGGGGTTGTTGTAGGAAAGATGCCTGACGTTGGCGTAAGCATCGGCGTAATTGTTGTCACCGGTGTAGCTGTCGGCGCAACGGCGGTCTTCTCCCCCCTGATGATAAGCGGGAGGTAGAGCGTGGGGATGGGTGGTATGCCTTCGGGCGTGCTGGTCGGCAATGGCTCTTCGGGCGTGCTGGTCGGGGTGCTGGTCGGGGTGTTGCTCAGCGTTGCTGTTGGTGCAGAAGTGGCCGTCAGGGTGGGCATGCCAGGAGTGGGGGTGCCATCGGGAGTATCCTGCTGCCAGCGGTGATAGAAGATGTTCAGCAGGGGGACAAATTCGGCGGTTGCTTTCTGGCCCCCCGCCGCTGTGGGGTGGCTATCCCCCTCATACGCATACGCAGAGAAATTATTGTTGAGCGAGTGGGTGTACTGAATAGCGTTATTCCACCAGCGATGATGGTTTCCGTTTTCGCTCCCGATGTCGTGCGTGTCGCTATCCCCCCCGTTGCTGGTAAGCACATTGTAGAAGTCGAACACCGCCACGTTGCTCCCGGCGTAGCCTGTCAGCCAGTCGTTGACCAACCAGTTGCTCAGGGCGCGGGCATTTGCCGCCTCAGTCGCGTTGGTTTCGCCTTCCCAGAGCGGCGGAGAGGTGATGACGATGAACAGCTTTTCTGGATGGGCTGCAAAATAGACCAGCAAATCGTTGTAGATCCCTTTAGCATTTGCCACGGTGTAGGCTTCCGGGGCGGAGCCATAGTCAACCCCACGCATCGGGTTTTCCCCGCTGGTTGGCGGGTCGTCGGGATTGCCCGACAAATGAGAGTTTGGGAAGCAGGATTTGAACATGATAATTTCGTTTTCCCCGCCGGGGTCTGTCACCATACGGGAATAGCTGGTCATCTGGTCGCTTTCGGCGTAGAGAGCCTGCAAATAGGTTTCGCTGTTGGGCCCGCGAAACCATTCCCACCAGTTGCCAATATCCGTCCGGTCGCCAATCGCGTCGCCCTCGACGGTCCAGCCATAGTAGGTGTCGCTGACAAAGTAGTTATTGGCTTGCAGGGCGGGGCCCAGTCCCCCGTTTTCGTCGGCAAGCCAGTTTTCTCCAGTAGAATGGTGAATGAAGATAAGTTTGGCCGGGTTGGATGGGGGCGCGGGGTTGTCGCTCTGTTGGAGCGGGAGCAGCAGGGAAGAATGACCGGTCGGGCGCGGAATAGCGTGATGCGAGAACACACTCGGAACAGGATGGACGTATGGGGACAGGAGCACCGAGCCAGCAGCCATAGCCAGGAATGCGACCAGGATAATGGTGACATTCGTTTTCATAATACCTCCTCCGGACCTTCGGGTACCAACAATAACGGAAAGAGGGCAAAGAAGCGAGGACAGAAGAATGAGGATAGAGAGACACGCCCGGCCCACTGGCCTTGTGGCCCACTGGCCCTGTACTCGCTGGAGCTACTTCGGCACCAGAATAATAGCAGAAAACGAGCCGGTATTCAAGCCGCATACAGGGGAATCTCGCGGGAGCATCTGGGTATCAAGGGGGGGTTTTTTGGCACCGGAGCACCCAGAGGAACTCCCTTACCGTTGCTGCCTTTCGGCCCTGGCGGGGTTCGGAAGTATCTGCCGCCCCGGTACCTTTGCCTATTGTACCAATCCTCTCCCAAAGTTGCAACCCCAAATTGCAACCCCACACTCCCAGAGTTGCAACCCGGCTGTATGTATGGTTTAATGCTGCCATGCACATAGCTTTTCACAGGTTGATGGGAGTGGGGTTGACCATTGCGCTGGCGTTGGTGCTTGATCTCAGTGGGGCCCTGCATGTCTACCACCTGAGCCGGTTTCAGGGGCAGCGGTTCGCAGCGGCAGCGGCCCTCGTGCTTATCGGCATTGCTGCAGGGTGGGTGATGCTGGCGTTGCTCCCACCGGTCCGCCCCCAGAACAACGAGCAAACCGCCAGGAAAAAGAATGGGAAGACAGACCTGGGAGCGCAAGCGTCCCGCTTGCCCGCGGGCAGGATGGACACGCTCCCTACCCCCTGTCTCCTGTCCTCTGTCCCCTGGTTGCGTTCTTTATCGTTCAACAACCTGTTGAGCATGAGTCCCCAGATTTTTATCACCCTGCTGATGCTGGCGGCGTGGCTGGCAACGTGGCACGATTTCGAGCGGTTTTTGCTGGCCGAATCCGCCATGGGCCTTCCCGTGTTGCTCCTGTTCGGGGGGGGAGCGGTGGCTCTGGCGGTGGCGACGGTGCGCCCGCCGGACCCCGGCTGGCTCCTGGGGGGCGTGGCCATCGGCGGGAGCATTGTCCGCTTGCTCGGCTATGCCAGCGTACCCATTGACCCCACGCGGGCCGATATGCTGCCGCTGGTGCAGGGTGCGCTCGACAATTTTCTGAGCGGACACGCTCCCTACACGCTCTATCATATGCCGTGGGAACTACCATTGACCTATCTCCCCGTCACCTGGTTGGCCTACCTGCCACCCCATGTCCTCGATCTGGACCTGCGCTGGACAAACCTGGCCGCTGAACTGGTGGTCGGGGGTGCGCTGGTGTTGCTGGCGATGGGAGAGAATCAATTGCCTGACAGGGAGCGGGCCGGGTGGCGTGGGAATGTGGGGTTGCTCCTCTGGGGGTGGGTCTTTCTCCAGCCAACGGTACAGCACTGGTCGCAGGTGACAACAACCCCGGTATTGTGGGCCCTGCTCTGTTTGCTGCTGGTGCTGGTGCGCCGGGGGCAAGATACCCTTGCGGCGGGGGTGCTTGGCCTGGGCATAGCCGCTTCTCCAATGGTTGCGGTTGGTACGCCGTTTGTTGCGCTGGTGTGGCTGCGGGCGCGGGGATGGAAAGGGGCGGCAGTGCTGGTGGGCATAGCCGCGGGCATAGCCGGAGCAATCATGCTCCCTTTTGTGCTCTGGTCGCCACAACAATTTTTTCTGGGGTGCTGGCAATGGTTCAACGATAATACGATGTTTCCGCTGCTAAAGTGGGAGATGGAAAAAACCTGGGGTTTTATGGTCGGGCTGAGCGGGCTATTCTGGCGGTTCGATCTGGTTGCGCTGCTCAAGCCGATACAGGCCACATTGATAGTCGTGCTTCTGGGGATATTCTGGTGGGGTAATAGGGGGGCGCGGCAGCTTGCGCCAATGGTTGCCGCTGCGTTTTTGCTCTTTCTCGTTTTCAACCCGGTGCTCTGGCCCTACCTCTACAATACGGCCCTGGTTGCTGCCCTTGTCGCTGTCGTGGAAGAGGAAGTAAGGAGGTCTGAATGAGGAAAAAAACGGTTCGCTGGTGGTGGGGGGTAGTTCTCGCCTTGCTGATGCTGGCTTCTTTCGTGCTGGCCCAGCAATTGCAGCAGGGCAATGCATTTTCGCACTATGCCCCCGACATTGAGTCGCTGCTGCTGGAAAACGGGTATCGGAAGAATATCATTACCATGCGTGATGGGGCGCGAGGGCTGCGGGCCAGCCAGAAAAGCTACACCACGAGCATCTGGTCTCGCGACCTCGACTATGCCATCAGTGGCTATAGCTTTGCGCTTGGCGATATGAGCGTCTTCCGCGAGAGTATCGCACTGTTTCTCGACCGGGTGGATGAGGATGGCGTGGTGCCGGAGGCTATCCACAGCAACTGGCCGCCGGGCAACGACCACGAGAACCGCCAGAGCTGGGATAGTATGCCCAATATCATCCACGCCACCTATGTCTACGTTGCCAAGACGGGCGAGCGGGGGTTTTATGAGCAATATCGCGAAACGCTGCTACGGGTTGGCGAATGGATTGCCCGCCTCGACAGCGACGGCGACGGACTGCCCGACCGCGATATATTTCCCTATGGCTATTACGACTCGGTGAACAATGGCGTGATGCATACCTATGCGCTGGCCAAGTTTTACGCAGCCTACAACGAACTGGACGAACTGGAAGCCTTCGTCGGGCGGGACGGGAGTATCTGGGAACAGCGGGCCGCCGACCTGCGCGAGGGGTTTCATCGCCCGTTTGTCGAGGGTGGCTACTGGCCCGCGGGGCAGAACTGGCCCATTGCCTGGCGCAAAGCCGATGGAACCGTGGTCAGGGTGCTCGAAACGTTCGGGGTTTTCGAGGCCCTGCGAAGTGGGTTGATTGCCCCATCCGATGCGCGTTACGATGACCTTATCCGCGCTCTGGACGAGCACTTCTCCGACCTGATAGCCGGCCCGACCCCCATGCACCTGACACTCGGCGGCTATTCCCCCGATCTCCTCCGCGAGGTTGATCCGCCTGTTCCCCGCTGGATGCTTGACTCCAGCGCACCCTGGATTGTCGGGCTGGCCGCTCCGGCCTATGCCGCGGCGGGCTACCCGCAGCACGCCCACGAAATGATGCAGGCCTACATGGAAATGGCCCGCACAACCAATCCGCCAGTGTTGGAGTTTGCTGCGGGCGAGGATGCTCGCTTTGGCCCCGGCAACAGTGGCGATGGCGGGCGCACCTGGGATAGCGCAGGCTGGTTTCTCGCGGTCTACGGCGGCCACTACGGGCTGACGATGACCCCGGCTGCGTTGATTGTCCAGCCGCGCCCCTATACCTGCCTGGAAAACGACCGTATCCACCATTTCACCTACCAGGGGGGCGTGGTTCTGCTCGATATTGGTCTCGACTGCAAGACCTACCGTATCCAGGCCAGCGAGCCGATAACTGTCAGCCTGAGGCCCGCTGGCAAGAGTTCATCGTTTGTGCTGGCCAGCGAGAGCACAGGCAGGACGGGGAGCGGGGCCCACCGCCACACCGAACTGTTGCTCACGCTGGAGCCGGGGCGGCCCTATACTGTCGTGAGCGCGGGGGGAGCGTTGCCAGAAAGCACAAAGCCAGGCATGCCCCCCCCCTTTGCCGGCTTCTTTGGCAATAGCTCGTTTGCGTCGGTCTGGGCGCGGGCCGATCTGCCGGTTGCCCACCCGCCACAACGCATGACCCCGCGCTCCTGGCTATGGGGACCGCAACCGCTGACCGACAGTTTCCAGGAGCCATACGAGGATGTGCCGGCTGGCGTGCGGACGGTGCAGTATTTTGACAAGAGCCGCATGGAAATCAACGACCCCGATGCTCCCCGCAACCAGTGGTATGTGACCAACGGATTGCTCGTTGTCGAGATGATTCAGGGGGAGATACAGGTAGGAAACAATAGTTTTGAGAAGCATATAGATGCGAATGAGGCCATTGCAGGCGATCCTATTGAGGACAACCCGAACGCCCCCACCTACTACACGTTTCGCAGCGTGACCATCCCCGCCGAAGAGCACCGCGCCCCCGACCGCCGCGGCGAGGTGGTGACAGACGTTATCGCACGGAATGGACAGGTTTCCCAGGATGCAGCAAAAGCCAGCTACGGCGTGGTGCTTGGGAGCTACAACGAGCAGACGGGCCACAATATCCCGCGGGTCTTTACGCGCTTTTTTGCCGAGCAGGGGATTGTGTTTGAGCAAGGAGCGTTTGTTCTGGGGGAGGTGATGAATCCCATCTTTGTTGCGGGTCTGCCCATCAGTGAGCCATACTGGGCGACAATTTTTGTGGGCAAAGAAGAGAAGGACGTGCTCATCCAACCGTTTGAGCGGCGCGTCCTGACCTATACCCCCGCAAATGATCCCCAGTGGCGCGTGGAGATGGGCAACGTGGGGCAGCACTACCTCCACTGGCGATATGGCGATGATGATGATACTGAGGAATAAGGGTTTGTCGTATTACCCCGTGGTGCGGGCATAGCTCAGAAGTGCCTCAACTAACCCCTCTTCGGTGTAGGTGCTGGCGACAATAGTGGGAGGCAGGCCGCTCTCTTGTGCAGTTTTGGCGGCAACCGGCCCGATACAGGCGATAATGACCGTGCGGGCGTGCTCCAGTCCTTTGGGGCCAATGCGGTCAATGAAGGAGCGAATGGTTGAACCGCTGGTAAAGGTGATAGCATCAATACGTCCTTCGGACAGCAGACGGGGAATGTCTTCCCCCCCTGTGGCAGGAACTGTGCAATAGGCAACCACGCGGTCAACCGTTGCACCAGCCTGCTGCAAGAGCTTCTGGAGGATGGGACGGGCAATATCGGCATTGGCCAGCAATACCCGTTGTCCAGGTATCGGGCCCATTGCTTCGGCCAGGGCTTCGGCAACGAACTTTTTGGGCACCACAGCAGGAGCGATGCCAAGCAATTCCTGGCAGGCTGCCATCGTTGTGGGGCCAACAGCCGCCAGACGAAACGGAGGGGAAGTCATATCCACAGGAGCGGAATACCCCAACTCGTTGAGCCGCGCCCGAACCGCTTTGACCGCATTGACGCTGGTAAGGATGAGCCAGTCGTAATCGCCCTGCATTGCCTGACGGAGTGCCTGGTCAAGCGGTTGCATATCGTCTGGCGGAACAAAGCTAATCGTTGGGTAGGGGAGTGGGATAGCACCGAGACCCCGCAACCGTTCGGAGAGACTGTCGGCTTGCTCTTCCGCACGGGTGACGACAACGCGCCAGCCAGTCAGCGAGCTTTCACTGCGATCCGCTTTGTTCTCTTCAAAGGGGGCAACTGGCAACCCCGGCGACGTGGACATTATGGGACAGTCCTTTCCGTACTTTCTTGTTCCGTGGCTCCTTGTTTTGCGTTCTCCTTCCCGTAAATCTCTTCAAGGATGGTAGCGGCTCCACGTCCAAGCAATTCTTCGGCCAGCTCCCGCCCGATGCGTTCTGCATCGGCAAGCGGGCCGGTTCGCTCACCTCGCACAACCCGTGTGCCATCGAGCGACCCCACCAACCCGCGGATATGCAGGGTATCATTGTTCTGAATGATCGCATGGCCCGCAATGGGGACCTGACACCCTCCCTCTAGCATCCGCAAAAAGGCTCGTTCGGCAAGCACTGCTGCCTGGGTATGGTTGTCGTTCAGGGTTGCGATGGCTTCGAGCGTCTCAGTATCATCAGCACGAGCCTCGATAGCCAGCGCACCCTGAGCCACCGCCGGATAGAAAAGGTCGGTCGGGAGGGGATAACTCTTCTCTCTGGTCAGTCCTAACCGTTGCAGTCCGGCAACAGCCAGCATCAACGCATCGTACTGCCCCGCATCAAGTTTGTTCAAACGGGTGTCTACATTGCCCCGCACGTCTTTCAAGGTGAGGTCGGGACGCAGGGCCAGGAGTTGGCAGGCCCGACGCAGGCTACTGGTGCCCACCGTGGCCCCGTGGGGCAAGATGTCAAGGGGAGAACTGGCAACGTCTGGCAGGGGGGCGGCGGTAGCGGGCAAGATCAAGACATCGCACGGGTCCACGCGGCGTGGAAAAACCGCAAGCACCAGCCCATCGGGAACAACAGAAGGCAGATCTTTTCCACTATGGACTGCAATATCTACCTCCCTGTTCTGGAGGGCAACTTCGATTTCCTTGACAAACAACCCCTTATCACCCACGGCTGAGAGGGCAACGTCGAGAATGCGATCTCCTTTGGTGCTGATAATTTTCAATTCAACGGTGAGGTGCGGGACCTGGCGGCGGAGGGCCTCTGCCACCTGCTCGGCTTGAACCAACGCCAGTTTGCTGCCGCGGGTGCCGATGACAATGCGCCGGGCTTGCATGAATAGTTTTTACTCCTTAACTGTCTTCATAGCCTTAACTGTTGATATTCCAGAGATCTTGCAGCATAGCTGCATATCGCTGCCCCTCTCCCTGAGAAGCAGCGTGTTTGGTTCGGAGGGTCGGGTTGTGCAAAATTTTGTTGACCAGGCTCCGGCTAAATGCTTCGAGAATGTGTTGATCTTCAGGCGAGAGGGAACTGAGGCGGCGCATAGCTCGTTGGAGTTCGGTATCTCGTAGCTTGTCGGCTTGCTCGCGCCAGGTGGAGAGCACGGGCAAGGCTCGATAGCTCTCCAGCCAGGAAATAAAGGTCTGTGCTTCTTCTTCGACAATGTTCTGAGCTGCTGTAAGCGCAGCACTACGCTGGACAAGGGTCTGGTTGACAACTTCGTGAAGGTCGTCTACCGTGTAGAGATGTACGCCGGCGATGGTGTTGACATCGGTTTCAATATCGCGTGGAACGGCAAGGTCAATCAACAATGTTTCCGAAACGTGGTCCTGGTTTTCTCCCTGGCGTTCCGCCCGCTTCTGCATCGCTTCTTCAATGTGGCTGCGGTTGATAACGGTTGTTGGGGCAGCGGTGGAGCTAATGACAATATCGGCGCGGCTTATTGCGTCGGTTAGCTGGTCAAAGGGGATGGCTGTGGCTCCATAGCGGGCGGCCAGCTCCAGCCCCCGTTCGTAGGTGCGGTTGACAACCAGCATTTCGCCGGCCCCATTGGCAAGCAGGTTTTGTGCGGCCAGTTCGCTCACTGCGCCGCTCCCCACGAGCACAACGCAGCGATCATTGAGATTTCCCAGTCGGTTGCGGGCCAGTTCAACGCCGGCCTGAGAAACGCTCGCGGCACCGGAGCCGATGGACGTTTCGTGGCGAACCCGCTTGCCTGTGCTGATGGCGTTTCGGAAGAGACGCGAGAGGATTGCCCCGCTGCTGCGGGCCCGTTGAGCGGTGGCATAGGCGGTTCGGACCTGCCCCTGGATCTGGGCTTCTCCAAGAACGATGGAGCGCAGTCCGGCAGACGTTTCAAAGAGATGGCGGACAACGGCTTCATCAGAAACCGTGAAAAGAGACGTGGAAAATTGCTCTTTTGGCAAGTTGTGGAATTCGGAGAGAAAATCAATCAGCTTTTCTTCGACACCCGTTGTGTGTTCGTGAACAACCCCATAAATCTCAACCCGGTTACACGTAGAAAGAATAACCGCCTCTGCAAGCAGCGGCGGAGTACCGTTGTGTCTGACCGCAAGTTTTGACAGGGCTTCTGGCAGATCGGTGGAGCTGAAAGCAAGACATTCGCGAACTTCAACGGACGCGGAAGTATGGTCAACACCGACCAGTAACAGTTTCATAAGAGCGACCCCCCTACCTGGCTAAATCTTAATCAAAGTTACTCAAACCTGACTAAATCTACCGCCCGGTAAATGTATCACGAACTAAAAGATTTGTCAAAAATTTTTCAATGATGTCATTCATGAGGATAGGAGAGAAAATGGGACTACCCATTTCCCAGGGGGCAGTATTGGCGCAAAAGGCCAGGTTGTGCTATACATGAATACAGGGGACATCCCACGTTCTATAAGTAGCAAGTCAAGTGATGAGACTGTGACAGAAAGTGAGTGTGTGGCTATGGTTTTTTGTCCTCAGTGTGGTGCTGAGAATCCAGATAATGCCCGCTTTTGTGATCAGTGTGGAGTTGAGCTATTGTCTGTGGGGGGAGTCGCGGTGCCCCCCTCGCCCGCATCCCCCGATGCAGGAGGGGGAGAGCAACCATCGGGTGGGCCGACAACCTGTCCGCAGTGTCATGTAGCGGTTATTCCTGGTGAGGCGTTTTGCGACAACTGTGGGGCCCCATTGTTTGGTCCAACCCCGTCTTCTTCGCCCACCGGAGCCGCGCCACAACCTGCTTTTCCGCCACCGCAGGCCGTCTATCCTCCACCACAGCCGGTGGGTGGGGAAGGTGCCGCGCCATTCGGACCATCCGCGCCATCCGGACCATCCATCGAACCAACCTACCAGGTCCCGCCGATGGCTCCGCCTGTCCCCACGCCACCCGCTCCCCCCGCTGCTCCCCCTGCACCGCGTTCGCTTGCCTCCGTGCATCTTGTGCTCAGCAACCACAACACCACCCTGCCGCTGCCCGAAGCAGAGCAGGCAACTGTGGGACGGGCCGACCCGGTGAGCAAGTTTACCCCCGATATTGATCTTACCTCCTACGATGGGCTGAAGTCCGGAGTGGGGCGGCGGCATGCTCGCTTCCAGATGCAAAACCAGCAAATCACCATTGAAGACCTCGATAGCACAAACGGAACCTTTCTCAATGGGCGCAAACTGTCCCCCCACACACCCTACCCGCTCAACAATGGGGACAACCTGAGCCTGGGCAATATGGCTATCATTGTTTTTATTGAGAATATGGCTTGAGAATATGGCTTGAGGATGCGGACATCTTAATTTATCGCTGCTGCCTGCGCCCCCCCTAACCATGTTGTCATCAATGCAACAGAGCAGTTTTATGATAAAATCTCTGTATATCATTTCATTGACGTTTCTTCTGTTGTTAGAGGCTGATAATTGCTGTCTGTATAACTGGTATAGACGTTTATAGACGTTGGAAGAGAAGGAGTAGACAAGACAATGGAAAACTATTCGCAGGGACCGCAGCAGGAATGGCAACCACAGCAGGGACCGCCGGGCGCACCGCAAAAGCCAGAGAAAAAATCTACCGACTGGATTATCTGGGTTGCGGCAGGGTGCGGCGGGCTTCTCGTTCTGGGGTGTATATTGTCCGTGGTGGGGATTGGCGTTTTGACGCTGATGGGAGGGACGGTAAGCGAAGTGTTCAGTCAGATCGACACCGGTCTGGGACCAAACTACAATTACTATATGGAGCCGCAATCCGACGATGATACCTCATCGCTGCCCGCGGATGTGTCATCGGAGGTGCAGCAGTTGCTCCCGCAAGGGCGGCAAGCCTACGAAGCGGGAAATTATGAACAGGCCCTGAGCCTCTACACTCGCGCCCTCTCCCTCGATCCCTCCTGTGCGCTGGCCTACTACAACCGCGGCTTTGTCTACAAGGCCCTGGGAGAGTGGGAACAAGCCGCAAACGACTTTGAACAGGCCCGAAGCCTGAGCAGCGACCCTTACTGGCAATATGCCGCCAGCAACCAGTTGCAGGCTCTGGTAGAATAGGATGAACAGGGACAAAAAACAACGTATCTTGTTTCTTCCCGTTCGTGTGCTTGATTTCGTGATGTTTGATAGTGATGTTTGATAGTGATGAGAGAACCCTCCCGCCGGGGCAGGAGCCGGGGGGAGGGTTGCTCTCTTTACAGATTAGTCTGGAGAAAAACCGTATGCTCAATAGTTTTGGTGCCCGCTCAACGTTGCGCGTTGGCGACAATAGCTACGAGATGTTCCGGCTTGATGCGCTGCAAAAAGAGGGGTTGGACGTTAGCCACCTGCCCCTCTCCCTGCGTATCCTGCTCGAAAATCTGCTCCGTCATGAGGACGGACAAACCGTCACTGCCGACGATATTCGCTTTCTGGCTCAATGGAAACCCGATGCAACTCCCGACCGGGAAATAGCCTTCACCCCTGCCCGCGTCCTGCTGCAAGATTTTACCGGCGTGCCCGCCATCGTAGACCTGGCCGCCATGCGTGATGCGATGGCCGCGATGGGGGGAGACCCGGCCCGCATCAACCCGCTGCAACCCGCCGAACTGGTCATTGATCACTCGATCCAGATAGATGTTGCTGGCTCGGAAGAGGCCATACGCATCAACACAGAAAAAGAATTTGAGCGCAATCAGGAGCGGTATGCATTCCTCCGATGGGGGCAAAACGCTTTTGACAACTTCAAGGTGGTCCCGCCCGGCAACGGCATTGTCCACCAGGTCAATCTCGAACACCTGGCGCGAGTGGTCTTTGCAAACAACAAGCGGCAGGCATACCCCGATACGCTGGTTGGCACCGACTCCCACACCACGATGATTAACGGTCTGGGAGTGCTTGGGTGGGGGGTTGGCGGTATCGAAGCCGAAGCCGCTATGCTTGGACAGCCCATCTCTATGCTTATCCCCCAGGTCGTGGGGTTCCGCCTGAACGGGGAACTGCGCGAAGGCGCGACGGCCACCGACCTTGTGCTAACGATAACCCAGATGCTCCGCAAGAAAGGAGTTGTCGGCAAATTCGTTGAATTCTACGGGCCCGGCCTGCCCGCGCTCTCCCTGGCCGACCGTGCTACCATTGCCAATATGGCCCCCGAATATGGCGCAACCTGTGGGATCTTTCCCGTAGATGCGGAAACGCTCGACTACTTGCGACTGAGCCAGCGCATGGATATGCACGTTGCGCTGGTTGAAGCCTATATGAAAGAGCAGGGGATGTTCCACACGCCCGACACGCCCGAAGCGGTCTACTCCGACACGCTGGAGCTAGACCTGGGAACAGTTGAGCCGAGCGTGGCGGGGCCGCGCCGCCCCCAGGACCGTCTCACCCTCTCGGAGATCCTGCCCTCATTCCGTCAGGCTGTCACAACAATACTCCCCGGTGATTCCGCGGTGCAACAGGAGATTGAGGATTTCGCGTCGGCACCATCGGCAGTGCGCCTGGTGGTCGAGGGCAACGAGCATGTGCTCCATCACGGGTCGGTGGTCATTGCCTCTATTACAAGCTGTACCAACACCTCAAATCCATCGGTCATGATAGCCGCCGGGTTGGTGGCAAAGAAAGCAACCGAGCGCGGACTGAAAACAAAGCCCTGGGTAAAGACATCGCTGGCTCCCGGCTCCAGGGTCGTCACGGAATATCTTGACAACGCGGGACTGACTCCCTCCCTCAATGAGCAAGGGTTTTACACCGTTGGCTATGGCTGCACCACCTGCATTGGCAACAGCGGGCCGCTGGCCCCCGCCGTTTCCGAAGCCATCGCAAAGGGCAATCTTGTTGTCTGCTCCGTGTTGTCGGGCAACCGCAACTTCGAGGGGCGCGTGCATGCCGAAGTGCGGGCAAACTACCTGATGTCGCCGCCGATGGTTGTTGTCTATGCGCTGGCCGGGCGGGTAGATATTGATCTCACGACTGAGCCAGTCGGCACCGACGCAGCCGGACAACCGGTCTACCTCCGCGACATCTGGCCCTCGCACGAGGAGGTGCAGCAGCTTGTCAAATCTTCGGTGCTCTCCGATATGTTCGACAATGCCTACCGCAACGTGTTTGTTGGTGATGAGCGATGGGGTGCGCTTGATGTGCCATCGGGAAATCTCTTCACCTGGGATGCGCACTCGACCTATGTGCAAAAAGCCCCCTATTTTGACGATATGCCGCGGGAAGCCCCCGAACGGGTTTCGGACATCGAAGGGGCGCGGGTGCTGGTGATGCTTGGCGACTCGGTGACGACAGACCATATCTCCCCTGCTGGCAGCATCAAGGCAAGCTCCCCGGCGGGACACTATCTCATCAGCAAGGGGATACAGCCTTCCGATTTTAACTCATACGGCTCACGGCGCGGCAACCACGAGGTGATGGTGCGCGGCACCTTTGCCAATGTGCGGCTACGAAACCAGCTTGCGCCCGGCACCGAAGGCGAATTCACCACCTATCTCCCAACCGACGAAGTCATGAGTATCTACGAGGCTTCGGCAAAGTATCAGGCTGAGCAGGTGCCGCTCCTGGTGCTGGCAGGGAAGGAGTATGGCTCTGGCTCCAGCCGCGACTGGGCCGCCAAAGGCCCCGCCTTGCTCGGTATCCGTGCGGTCATTGCCGAAAGCTACGAGCGTATTCATCGCTCCAACCTCATCGGTATGGGTATTCTGCCGCTCCAGTTCAAGGAAGGCGAGAGCGCAGCAACACTTGGGTTGACCGGTCACGAGGTCTTCACAATTTCCGGGCTGAGCGAGGGGGTGGCCAGTGGCTTTGCCAGTGGGCGCATGCTGAAGGTGCAGGCCCGCCGCAACGATATAACAAACGACACAACAGACGATACAACGAACGGTACAACGATTGAGTTTGAAGCTCTGGCGCGGCTCGACACACCAAAGGAGCGCGAATACTATCGCCACGGCGGTATCTTGCAATACGTGCTCCGCCAATTGCTGGCCGGCTAGAGCCAGGGTTTATGGCTCCACGCGAAACGCGATGGTCCGCTGCACCCCGCTGCGCTCGCCTCTGGCAACCATCAGCCACTGGCCGGGCGCAGCGTCGGGTGGGGCTTTCCATTGCCAGTCGGCGCGTCCATTCTCGCTGGCCCGAACCTCCTGCTTGCTTGTGCGATACTCGCGCCCGTCGGGATCAATGGCCCAGAATTCGACCTTCTCGCGGGAGCGGAAGCCCGTGGCAAAGAAGGCAAACCGCGTGGTGGGCGGGCCGGCCCCCGGCTCAACAGCCACGCCGGGCGTTCCCCCGGCAACATCCGGCGGCGCATAGGTCGGGTTCTCAATGGTGAAATAGATCACCTGCTCGATCCTGCTCTCAACTCCTTTCCCGACCATAATCCACACCCCATGCAGCGCATCGTCGGGAGACCGCCAGTTCCAGTCGGCGCGTCCATTTCCGTTGGCTTTTCCACGATAGTGTGCGCTGCCATAGTTGCGCCCACCGGGAGCCGAAGCCCAGAAGTAGATGTCCTCTCCTGGCTTGAACCCTGTAGCGAAGAAGGCAAAGCGGGTGCCGGGCGAGCCTGCTGGTGGCTGCACTGCCACGCCGGGCGGGTTCAGCGGGGCGTAGTCGGGGAGCACCACGGGCGCGCTGCCGGGCGGCACAAGCAACTCTGTTTCCGAAGAGCTATCGCCACTGGCAACCTGAAACGCAATCACGGACTGGTGGTTGGAATAGGTCCCGTGGACAACCGCGGTCCAGAAGCCGGTCGGTGCATCATCCGGCACGGTCCAGCTCCAGTCGGCCCGTCCCTCGTGGGTGTGGACGACATAGCGGAAGCTATTGGCATAGACCTTGCCATCGGGCGCATTGAACCAGTAGCCAACTTTTTCGCGGCTGTGGAAGCCCGTGGCATAAAACGAGAATGTTGTGCCGGGCGGGCCCACTCGCGGGGCAACATTCTTCTCTGTCTCGTCGTTGCTCCCACGTTGCGTGTGGGTGGTGGCGTTCTCCCTGGCCACGGTGGGGCCGCCCCCCACAACGAGAAGCAGGGCTATCGTCAGCAGCAGGGACAACACCCCCCTTTGCCAGAAAAACAAGCCTCGAAAAACCATAGATTTCCCCTTCCTGTTGTCTGTTTTGTAAGCGTTCACAGTGTTCGGGCAATCCCTGATCCCTGGGAGCACAAGCGTCTCGCTTGCCCCGATGCGGGTGAACGCTTCCTTGCTCTCTGCGTATTGCATTTCTCTACGCTCCTGAACACCTCTGTGTTCAGCGTTCATAGTTCATAATAGCAGATTATGGGGCAAGGGCAAGAAGCCAGAAGCAATCTGGTAAATTTCGCGCATGGTATAGAGCTGGAGTATCTCGCGGTTGCGGTGTTCTAGCACAACGCGGACTCGTTCGAGCAGTTCCGGGTGGTTGTAGGGTTTCAAAATACAGTCATTGACTCCCACCCGAAACGCAGCAATGATGGTTTCGGCAGACGCAGAGCTGGTCATAAAAATAAGTGCCGGGGGATATTCCTGCTTGCGGGCGGTTTGCAAGACTCGGATATTGTCTGGACTAACAGCGAGCATATCAGTGAGAATGATCACATCGAAGGCTTTTTTTTCGAGCAAGGCCAGGGCTTCTTCGGTATTGTCAGCAGTTTTTACCTGGTAATGGTGCCGCTCAAGCACATGAGCAAGCGTCGTTCGGCTCTGCTCATCGCTTTCTAACAGAAGCACACGAAACTGATGGAATGGTATTGAAATCGGTTTCTTCATAAACGTTCCTCAGGGTATCTCATGTTCCCTTTCCTCTCGTTCCGTTCCCTCTCCAATGAGCAACTCACGAGGGGCAAATGGGTTATGGGGGAAGTGACAACGTTTCTCTGTTGTTTCAACAATGGCCTGGCGCAAATGGGCCGGGGTGAAATCGGGCCAGAGCACCGGTGTTGTCCAGAATGTGCAATGGGCCCCCTCCCAGAGCAAAAAGTTTGACAAGCGTTCTTCTCCGCTTGTGCGGATGATCAGGTCGGGGTCGGGGAGCATCCAGGTCGAGAGATGGGCTGCAATAAGCTGCTCATCAATCGCGCCGGGCGATACCCCTTTGCTGACCAGTGTTCGGATCGCGTGGATCAGGTCGGAGCGTCCCCCGTAGTTAAGCGCAACTCCAAGCGTCATACCGGTATTGGCCATAGTCAGGTTGAGGGCCTGAACAATTGTTTTTTGGATGTTTCCATCAATGCCATCTATGCTTCCCAGGTGAAGCAAGCGCACATTCCATTGATGAAGCTGCGTGACATGGCGTTCGATGACCTCGCCAACCAACTGGATCATTCCTTCAACCTCCTGCGGGGGACGGTTCCAGTTTTCGGTAGAAAAGACATAGATGGTCAGGTGGCGTATTCCCATCTCAATGCAAAGGCGGACAATTTCCATCATATTCTTGTCGGCGGCGCGGTGCCCCTCGGTGCGTGGCAAACCACGCTGTCGGGCCCATCGTCCGTTTCCATCCATCATGAGTGCGATGTGTCGTGGCACGACCGAATCTGCCTGATCTGTTTTCTTTTTCATGGGTCTGTTTTCTTTTTCATGGGTCTGTTCAGACTGGTTATCTTTTGTTTTCATACTGGTTACTACACCCTATAATACCCGGAAAACCATTTGTGATCATGAGCAGATATGGGCTTTGCGTTCTTCCTTTGTCCTTCCTTATGTCCTTCCTTTGTTCCTTGTTTTGTTCCTTGTTTTGTCCAGTCAGGCAGCAACTCTGGAGCCATCTCTGCACGGTGCAAAGACTGCTTAACCAAACTATAACAAATTTGCAGGGAATTTGCCGGGAAAATGTGGGGAGAAAAGTGTTGGAAAAGTGGTGGGTTCTCCAACATAATGGTTGAGACTATATTCGCTAACCGGATAGAGAGTTTCACCACAAAGGCACGGAGTACACAAAGGGAACCCCTTTGGATGCGATGCATGCAGCACACCCTGACCCTCCTGCGGCAGCGTATTGATGGTGCCCATCTGATGCGCGACGGCGCACTGGCGGTGTTGCGCCCCAGCTCTTGTAAAATATCGTTCAAAAGTCGGCACAATTATTGTGTAAAATACGGCACCATGGGGTATCCTCAAGGTCCAAAAAACAGGATTGAAAAGGACCAGGAGGAACGCCAGAAGGATGCTCGGATTTATGGAACGCTCAACGATTTATCTGCTCAAACAAAAAGGGTGGAGCAACGCCCAGATTGCCGAAGTGATCGGATGCCACCGCGACAGTGTCGCACGAGTGTTGCGGGAACCACCCGACAAGCACCCTGCCCAGCGGGAACGGACCAGTCAGGTGGAGGTCTTTCATGATCAGATCCAGACCTGGCTCGATCAGAACCTGAGTGTCAGACGGATGATTGAATTGGCTCGGCAAGATGCCGACCATCCCTATCAGGGCATTGACCCGGCCTTCTATGCCTATGTCCGTCCCTTGCGGCGGCGACCGAGCAAATCCTCCTGGGAGCCGAATATGTCCCGGGGATCGTCGCCCAACCCCCCCTCCGGCGACCACCAACACCGGATACCCCAGACGTGCTGACCCAATTGGGGGAGCATCCCGTCCCCACCCGCTGGAGAGCGCGATTTGTTCTGGTACGAGCAGTATGTGGCGAATGCCCTCACGGAAGCACCGGCGATGGGCTTCTGCAAGCTGCTCTTCCCCCACACGACGATGAGCGAAGGCGACTTCCGCGAATACTGCCTCAAGCCCGCGGTGAAGCTGCGCCAGCGCGTGCGCGACCAGCTTTGCCTGCTCGACCCGGAGTATGAGCCGGTGCAGATAGGGTGGTAGTGTAAAATACACCTGGCTTGAGTGAACACCTTCTCTGGTAAAGCCATTGCACACGTTCAGAATATGTTGCCATTCTGCGTCTCAACCCTATGATCATGCATAATCATTTCAATTTGCTCACCGCTGAAGGTATATACTTTCGGAATGGGTTCAGAAGCCCGTTCAAGTGCAGGCTGAGAGAAATTGGATGTGGTTATGAAGATTCCTGCGATGGTTCAGGTTTGGTGCGCCACGCCACCTGGCGTATCCCCTATTTTTTGGAATTCCCTTGTTTTGGTTTTACAAAAGCATTTTTTGCTGTCCACGATGTGCGGACTACATCCACAGTTTTACTCGTTCAAACATGGGCAACATTGCACCACTTGCAAAGAAGTCGGTACATCCCTGGCGGCGGGCCTGGAGTGTCCGACGACAGCGCGAATTGGCTCATGCGGAGTAGATCCAAAAAAATACGTCACACCCCTTCAGCCATCCGGGAATCCCCACTTCCTGTTTGCCATGATTTTTGTTATACTATGTTTTGTTTCTCATGTATGATGCTTACTCAAAAGGAGGATAAGCCAATGCGACAAAATGTAAGAACGGTGATTGCGTTGTTGGTGTGCGTGCTGATGTTGGGGGCAACAGTTGTCTTTGCCAACCCGGATATTGGCAATGAGTTCAAAGGACTGTGGGATCGGCAGGATCTCCCCGTCCAGCAGCAGCTCACCGACCGCTCATGGACCTGGGGCCCGACGGTCAGTGATGTCCTGCTGGAAGAGTTGAATCAAGGGGTCAATGGACAACGACGGGTCCAGTATTTTGAGAAAAGCCGGATGGAGATTAACGACCCGAACGCCGCCCCCAATAGCCAGTGGTACATTACCAATGGGCTGCTGCCTATTGAGATGATGACCGGGAAAATGCAAATTGGGTATGATTTTGGGACGGAATACAAGATGCGGGGACAGGCCAACATCTCGGTTATTGGCGACCCGGATAACTATCCTTCCTATGCCAACCTGCTCCCTATCTATGAGAACCCTGGCAACGTTGAGCCAGCGCAGTTGAACAAGCCGGTGACAAATATGCTCAATCCCGATGGGAGTGTCGCGGAATTTACCGACTATTCCAATGATGCTAATACCGTTCTGGTCCAGGGAGAAAATGGGCACGGCGTTATTCAGGCGTTTGTCAACTTTATGAATCAAGAAGGCGTGGTCTACGAAAATGGACAGCTTGTGCGATGGCAAATCTATTCTCCGCCCGTGTTTGTCTTTGGCAAGCCAGTAACCGAGCCATATTGGGTCAAGGCAAAAGTGGGGGGCAACGAGGTTCCCATTTTGTTCCAGATATTCGAGCGGCGCGTGCTGACCTATAATCCGGCTAACCCTCCCGCCTTCCGCGTGGAGATGGGCAACGTTGGTATGCACTACTACCAGTGGCGATATGGCTCAACCCCGCCCTCGCAGCCAACGCCAACAAGCGAACCTTCGCAGCCAACACCAACAAGCGAACCTTCGCAGCCAACGCCAACAGCTGTACCCTACCCTTGATGCTATCCGTGATGAGCAGATGAACATCTAAGAACGGTGTAGAATTGTGATCGTTCAGCCCCCCACCTGTCCTCCCCCCAGCGGAGGGATGGATTGGGAGGGGGGCGCGTCTGTATCGGGGCAAGCAAGACGTTTGTGCTCCCAGGGATTGGGGGGTTGCCCAAACACCGTGAACGATTACGCAGAATTTTAGCGTTTTGATGGGGTATCGTGTTGTGGAAGCGAATAAAGCACGGAAACAACACGGTTCCCATCTCTTTGCTTTCTGATGCGGAATACGGTATACTGACAAGCAATAAATCTCTTGCTACTATACGCTTGAGTTGGCTTTCGCGTTTTATAAAGAAACTTTTACATGAGGAAACCATGATTTCTAGACGTTCACTCTCCCTGATCATTGGCGTGGTTGTTCTGTTTCTCGCTGCCTGCAGCAGTGCATCTCCCCCTACCATCACGCTCCAGGGCCGCGTGACCGATGCCTATACGAATCAGCCGGTTGCTTCGGCGCAGGTCTCTATTGATGATGTTCAGCTTGTCACCGATGCAGAGGGAAGGTATCGGACAACAACCTGGACCCCCGAAAGTGAGCTTCGGGTTGCTGCTCCCGGCTATGATCCCCTGCATATTTTGTTGGAAACACAACCGCACCTGGCCCGACCGGTTGAGCAAACCGAGGAGCAAGCCGTAGCCATAACCAGGACGCTCAACCTGATGCTCAGACCAGATACGCTAGAAGGCGTTGTCACCGATAGCTACACGGGCCAGCCAGTTGCAGGAGTGCAGGTTGTTGCCCAGAGTGTCGAGGATGAGCAAGAGGCATCCCTCCCGCCTCCGCACCCTCCAATGGGAGCGGCCAGTCTGGATAGCCAGCACGGAACGACGCAAACCGTATCAGCTACAACATCAACGACAACACTAGCCACAACAACAACGACTCCAACCACAACAATCATCAGCACAACCACAAACGCAAGGGGAACATATTCCCTGTCCAGGGTGCCGGAGCATGTGCTTTTGACGCTGCGGGCCGATGATTACGAGCCAATCCAGACCACGTTGTACCGCACCACCCACGCAACCCACCAGATGCGCCCCGATGCGCTGCGGGGAACAGTGACAGACCGCTACAGCGGCCAGCCTGTTGGCGGCGCAACCGTGAGCACGGGGACAATGACGACAACGACTACCAGCGACGGGAGCTACCTGCTCAAGGGAGTGCCCGAAAACCTCTCGCTGGTTGAGATCCAGGCCGAAGGCTATGCACCACTCTCTCAGCAGGTAAACCGCACAACCACGCTGCACGTCAGCCTCCGTCCCGATGTCCTCTCCAGCAGGCTTGTGGATGGCGAGAGCGGCGAGCCGGTGTCGTTTGCCACAATTATCGCCACAACAACACTCACGGGGACGGCCATAGCGTTTGAGCGGATTGACAATGCTCCCGATGGGCAGTTTACGCTCAAGGGGATGCCCGAAAGTGGCTATGTTCAGGTGCTTGCTCCGGGCTATCGCAAGGCTGTACTGGAAATCAAGCCGGGTCAGATTCCTGCTCGCATCGAGCTTCAGCCATTTTTTGCCAAATCTCTCTATGTCAAAACAACCACCGCAGCCTATATGCCCGAAAAAATGGAACTATTCTTCGACACGATAGATACCACCGAACTGAATGCAATGGTGATTGATCTCAAGTCGGACAATATCGCCGACCTGGGGTTGATTTATTATGAGTCGAACGTGCCGATTATTCAAGAACTGGGCACATCGGAAGATCTGATGGACATTCGGGGGTTGCTGGCCGAGGCGAAAAAGCGCAATATCTATACCATCGCTCGCATTCACGTTTTTGCTCACGACAACCTGCTGGCCGAAACCAAGCCCGAATGGGCCGCACAGGATACCAGAGGGTGTGTGCCGGGGGAAAACCGCCGCTGCAATGGCGACGTGTTTTATGCCGACTGGGATATTGCCTGGCTCGATCCCTGGAATCGCAATGTGTGGGATTACAACATCCAGCTTGGGATTGAGGCCGCGCAACTTGGGTTTGACGAAATTCAATTTGACTATATCCGCTTTCCGAGCGATGCGACATACATTGATTACATGAAACTCTCCCAACCGTCGGATTATCGCAACAACCCGGAGCCAATGTATGAAAACATTGTGACGTTTATGGAGCAGGCTCACGAAGCCATCAACCGTGTTGGCGCGTTCTTCTCGGTAGATGTCTTTGGCTATGCCATCTGGGGGCCACAGGCCAAAATCGGGCAGGACGCAAGCCGCATGGCTCCCTATGCCGATTATATCTGCCCGATGGTCTACCCCTCCCACTTTATCTGGGGCGAACTAGGGTTTGAGAACCCGGCTGCGCATCCCTACGACATTGTCCATGCCAGTATGAAGTATGGGTACAAACTGGTCGGGGGCAAACGGGCAAAGATACGTCCCTGGCTCCAGGATTTCACGCTTATCTGGGTTCCCGACCATCTCATTGTGCGCTATGGGATCAACGAGGTTCGCGCACAGATTGAAGCAACCGAAGCTGTGACCTATACCGTCGGGTGGTCGCTCTGGAGTGCCGACAATGACTACACGTTTCAGGCTCTCAAGCCAGAATAGGGAGGATTGTATGTCTGGGGTGCTGAGACAGCGCATGTATTCGCTCGTTCGTTGGGTTTCCGTTCGGTTGGTTCTCGTGGGGGTCCTGGTTGTGCTTCTCCTGCCGTCCGGGGCACACAGCAGGGCTGCGAACACTTCTTCGCCGCTGCACAAAAGCAATGGAACGGTTGAACGACCTTCTTTTGACCACACATCCGCACGTTTCCAGCGTGAGCCACTCGTCCGCGTGGATATGTGGAGACTGGACACAGTGGTGGACTGGCAGTCCGGTTTTGTAGATGGTGTTTTTATTAGCAACAATGAAGGGGGAGAGCTACGGCTCGTGGCGGGGCAACAAGAGGGATCGTTTCTCACGCGCCCCTTCTCGGCAACGTTTGCGCTCAATGCTGCCGGGGCGTTCTGGCGGGCCGACACCCCGCCGGGGACGGAGCTGGTGCTAGAAATTCGTGGGAGGGCCACGGCTCCCGATTTCTATCTGGAAAGCTATGAAGAAGCCAGCACAGAGGCGGGGTGGGGTCCCTGGCAGCAAATCATCGCTGGCGATGCTCGTTCGCAGGCTGACGATGGAGCCCTGACCACGCCCGATGTGCTGGCTTTTCCCCCCGACACGCGATATCTCCAGGTTCGGGCCAGCTTTCGCAGCAATGTTCCGCGGGCCTCTGCTGTGCTCAAGGTGCTGAATATCGCCTATCTCAACGCCATGCAGGGGCCCGCCGGTCCGGCTGGTCTTCCACAGACCCCCATCATCTTTGGTCCCGATGTGCTGACCCCCCGCCCGATGCATATTTTGCGGTCAACCTGGAGTGGCCAACGGCTCGCGGCTCAGCCCACCTACGCCACCCCGCGGGGTATCATTATCCACCAGATAGAGGTGCTTTCGGGCACCCACGCCATCCTGCCTCTGTTGCGTGCTCAGGCTACCTATCAGAAGACGGTGCTTGGGTGGGACGACCTGACCTATCACTACCTGATAGACCAGTCTGGCAATCTCTACGAAGGACGGATGGGAGGGCCGACCTCGTATGTCTCGCGGTTGTCGGGGGGCGACGAAGCCATCCATATTGCTCTGCTTGGACACCGCAACACCGAGCCTGGTGACGTGGTAATCAATACCCTGATCAACCTGCTGGCCTGGTTGAGCCAGGCCTACCATATCCCCACCACAGACCACCACCTTGTGGGGGAAGCGTATGAAACACGGCAGAACATTGTCGGGCATCAGCAGGCTGTTCCCGAAGCCCCCGACCCCGGACAACCGTTGCTTGAAATGCTCCCGACCATCCGAGATAGTGCCGACCGCTCTATCATCCGTTCACGCTGGTTTTTTCCAGAGGGCAACGTGCGTGACTATATCCAACGGCTTATTTTCTTCAACCCGAACAGCGACGAGACCGATGCCATTGTGAGCCTGTACACCGGCACCAGCAACCCTGTACAATTCGGTCTCACACTCCCGGCCAATGGCCATACCAGCCTGCTGGTGAACGATGTGGTAACAGGCACCAATGGTCTTTCGGCTGTGGTTGCTGCAAACGAAGAGATTATTGTTGAGCGCAGTATGGAAACGGCTACCGACTTGAGCGTTTCTCCCGGTATTCCCAAACTCTCGCGGGTGTGGTATTTTGCCGAAGCCTCCACCGACGAAACCTTCAATACCTATCTGGTGCTCTTCAATCCCCACGACACCTTTACCGAAGCCGTGGTAACGTATATGCGCGGGGATGGGAAACAGGCGCGGCAAGAAGTCTACGTCCCGCCACAGGAGCGGGTTGTTGTCACAGTGAACGATGTACTGCCCGGCTATGGCTTCGGAATGAAAATTGTCGCCGACCGACCGATTGCTGCAGAACGAACGATGCGCTTCGGGCCTGGCGGGGTGGGAGTGCATATTGGCCCTGGCAGCGTCAATCTCTCCCGAAGCTGGTATTTTGCCGAAGGCACAACCGACCCGCCATTCACCATGCGGTTGCTGGTGCTCAACCCCAACGAAAAATCAAGCAAAACAACGATCACTTTTATGACCCCCGACGGAACAACGCTACGGCGCAACTATGTTATTCCGCCAACCACGCGGCTTGTGGTAGATGTGAACGAGGTTGTTCCGACACTTGGTGTGGCTACCTCAATCGAGTCGGAGTGGCCGCTGGTAGCCGAACGAGCCCTCTACTTTGACCCCAACGAGTTTGGAAAACCGCCCGTCATTGCAAGCCGCTCGATTACCACAAGCCTGGTCCTCTCAACGACCGATGTGCTTGTGCCCGAAGATACCATCCCCATGGCCGGAACCGTGAGCTTCGGGGCAAGGCAGCCGGCCTATGTCTGGTATTTTGCCTATGGTCGGTCGCGTGGGGCCCGCGAGTATCTATTGCTGAGCAATCCAAGCCGTCGGCAGGCACGGGTCGCTATTGAGTTTGTGCGAGAAGATGGCTCTCACGATACCCAACATGTTGTCATGCCAGCCAATTCACGCTACACACTGGCGGCTCACGATTTCTACCCGGAAGAAGAAATTTTTTCTACGATTGTCCGCTCGACACAGCCGGTGGTGGCTGAGCGTTCACTCTTTGCCACCGATGGGGCAACAGGTGGCACAACTTCACCAGGAATATCGGGAGAATAGGGAGCAACCGTGTCCGCTGTGTGATATGATGATAAGAGAAGGTTGAGAACAAACGCAACAAATGCAACAGGCACAACGGACAGGACAGAATGGACCGGAAGGAGGGCAGAGCGCATGAACCCTGCCAGAACACCCCTGCTCCCCCACGGGAAGCAGCAACAAGAGACTATCGAAGACCAGATCTATTACCCGGAGTCGGATGGTGAGCCAATGGCCGAA
>DAOTUE010000138.1:0-56153 GCA_034436975.1 Chloroflexaceae bacterium | reverse complement strand
GAAGCCCTCACCCCAAACCCCTCTCCCAGCGGGAGAGGGGCTTCGGAACCCCCTTCTCCTGTGGGAGGAAGGAGTCCGGCGGATGCGGGAAGTTCCGCGGTAGCCGACTCTGATGCGTTGGCGCAAGACCTACCCCTGAGAGGGGGTGGCGGCCCAGTCGTCTGCGCTGATGGAAGGTGGCAGGAGTTTGTTCGTCATAGGGATTATGATACGCCAGAATGCGAAATTGTCGAATTTGCTGCGCCCCCCCTGAACGCTTACATTCTAATACAGCTTTAGCATTCTGTGTACGCTATTCTAACAGATATGACGTATACTGCAAGCAATGAAGATAACAAGACTAGAGGAACAATAAACCCAAAGAAGTAATCCTGATACAACCTGATATGAGCAGGTATCAGGAAGACCAATTGAGGAGTTTTAAGGATATAGCCCATGAATAGAAGGAGGAAGAGCATGCCAAAGATGAACATAAGCCAGTGGAATCCGGTTGAAGAATTCTTGCCACTTCGTGATGCTGTCAGCCAGTTGCTTGGAGAGAGTTTTGTCCATCCCCCTATGGGGCGGCGCGAAGAGGGATTTGCCCCGGCGATTGACGTGAGCGAAACACCGAATGCTTTTATCGTTGAGGCAGCCGTTCCCGGCCTCAAGTCGGAAGATCTCAATGTATCTGTTGAGAACAATGTTCTGACCATCAGTGGCGAAATTCGCCACGAAGCTGAGAGCGGTGAGCGCAATTATCACCGCATTGAGCGTCGGTATGGAAAATTCCAGCGCGTGCTTACACTTCCCAATACCGTAAAAACAGACGCAATCAATGCTTCGCTGACAAACGGTGTCTTGCGCCTTGAAATCCCCAAAGCCGACGAAGTGAAGCCGCGTCGTATCAATATCAATGTTGCCAACTAAATTGCCAGACTGGTTGCCAGGCTGGTTGTAGGATTAGCTCGCCCCCCCCTCACAGGGTGCAGCCAGAATCCTTACGATACCTGTATTCCCCTTCTTCCGCAGCACATTGTGGAGGGAGGGGAGTTGTTTTACCAGGTATCAAGAGGTATCAAGTATCAATCGCTGGCTTCCTGGTCTTGCATATAGCGTCGGAGATGCACCACCGTCTTGCTGAGCTGACGAACAGATTGTTGCATTTGCTCAAAGATAGCCTCGTATTCTTCCTCACTCAAGGGGTCATCCTCGCCGGTCAGCCGGTTGAGGTGGCTCCCAAGCGCACTCACGGGAGTGTACAACTCGTACACGAGGGTAGCGAGGACCTCTCTGGGAGTCAGCGTATCCCAGTTATGCGAATCATGGCGGGGGTTTTGCTCACTCATTGTTTCTTCCCTCCAGGGTGATGAACCCTTCTTCCTTATAGCTTTCTATTTTCTTATGGGTGTGTTCTTCCACCAGAAGGCCGCTTTTGGGAAACTGCGTTCAGAAGGACGCTTTCTTCAGCCTATTCCGTTCTACTTCTTACTACCCCTCCTGGCGGGTTACATTTTGTTATTGTACCACAAGATATATCGCATGCTCCGCTCCAGCCAGACCAACCTGCGGGATAGATGGGCGAAGAAGTTCTTGAAAAAAGTAATCGTTCAGGGGGGATAAATATAATCCTTCAGAACGATGCCCTGCTCGCGGGTGTTGGCGTAGCTGCGGTAGATCTCGTGGTCGGCAGAGAAGACCTGCTCAAAAAGGTGGGTACCATAGGCGGTGACGCTCTGCGCGGCTTCCTGCGCCTTCACCCCATCGGTGAAGGGAAAGCGGATGTGCTGCTCGAAATACCATTCCAGTCGCTTTTCTTCCGCTGGCGAGAAGGGGTCGCGGACACGGATGGTGCGGCGCGGGCCGTTGTCGAAGGCGACCGTCGCAGTCCAGCCATCGTCTGTCGTGCTCTGCTCACTGATACTGATCAGGGTCATTGGTTGTCCTCCTGTGCATCGCTGGCCAGCGTGATGACCAGCAGGCGGGTGCCGTCGGGCTGTTCGATATTGCGTATTTCAACACGGTTGATGGAAAAGGCAGGGTCATCGCCTGCCAGGGCCCGGGTAACAGTATGCTTCAGCATATCGTACAGCGCGTTCGTAACCATTCCGACCGCTACTGTGCCGAGCACCGCAATCATACCCGTCAGGAAGGGATCGTACTCCTGGGATGGCGCGGGGGCAAGGCGGGCTTCCGCGAGGGCGCGGCGGTCGGGGTCGCCGTTCCAGGCTTCAATAAATGCGGTCGGGCTGACGTTCAGGGCCGGGTCAAGGGCAATCTGATAATGCATGCTCTCTCCTTCTGTCTCGGTCCGCTCCCCTCGTTTCTGTGCTACAATAGCATCACGAAGGCGATACTATTGATTGATTAAGACAGGGCCCACCCCGCACAGCCGAGGGTGGGCTTTTGCTTTTGTGAACCATTATACCAGGGTTGAAGCAACAATGGGGTAAGCGTTCAGGGGGGGCGTAGCAAATTTGACAATTTCGCATTCTGGCGTATCATAATCCCTATGACGAACGAACTCCTGCCACCTTCCATCAGCGCAGACGACTGGGCCGCCACCCCTCCGATGGTGCAAGCCCTCGTCCTTGAATTGCTGAAGACCAACAAGTACCTTGAGTCCCAGGAAGCAGAGATGGCTACCATCCGTGCCCAACTGCTTGACCTCGAAGCACAGGTGAACCAGAACTCCCGTAACTCCTCCCGACCACCCTCATCTGATCCGTCCAACACCCCACCAGGACCGCCTCGAACCCCACGCGGCAAACCCCGCTCTCGCGGGAGATAGCCTGGTCACGAAGGCCAGCCCCGCGACCTCGTGCCCCCCGACCAGGTCAATGAATTCGTTTCGCACCACCCGACGGGGCCTGCCCCCATTGTGAAACGGATCTCTCTCAGGACCTGCCTGATGAAGCCCTGAAACCCGCCTATGATGAGGTATCGGCGGTGCTCCCGCAACAAGCCATAGCCAATGTGGATGAGACTGGTTGGAAACAGAATGCCATCGTTCTTGGTATAAGTACCATTGAGCAATTTCTGTAGCTTTTGCAGATAGTCTTGCCGCGAGATTGCTGTACACAAGAACTCAAAATGAAGGATATACCAGAGTTCAAACGATTGATTTGTAATCGTTCACGGTATTTGGGCAATCCCTGATTCCTGGGTACGCAAGCGTCTCGCTTGCCCCACTGGAGGGACGCAGCCCCTCCCAATCCATCCCCCCGCTGGAGGGAGGACAGGTGGGGGGGGTGAACGATTACGTCAAGCGTGGTAAATGTCGCAATAATGTACGACGAAAACAATTGTAGATATTCACGTTCAACCGGTTGTGCGAGGGCGGGTGAGGGGTTCGTTTTTAGGTTCGCAACGGGGTTCGCTTTGGACTTCGCGCAGGGTTCGTTTTGGGTTCCAACTGAGACAGCGTCCCCGCCAGTGGAACAGTCATTCTTTAACACAACTTTAACACAGCGTTAAACCTCTTTAAGACAAAAAAAGGTATAGTAAGAAATTGAATATCCCTCTCGCACCGGATGAACAGGTTAAACGGGCCATATTCTGAAAACCAGGTCGGCCCATTGCAATGTGGGAAGGTGCAGCATGGGGAGGGTTGTCGGAGATCTTGCCACACTGGTCACATAGCGAGGAAACGCTTGTCTCGTCGAAGCAAGTGGAAGCAAGTGGAAGATCGAGGGGAAAGAGACGGAGAAGAAGAGGTAACTGTCGTGAGTAGTTTTTTAAGGAGACAAAACCGTATGAGTACCAACGACAAAAACGCTGCCTTGCAGCAGCAAGGGGAATTGTTTGAAGATGTTTTGCGTCGGCGCATCAGCCGTCGGGCCTTTGTCAAATACCTGGCCCTCGGCTCAACCGCAGCCGCCGCGCCCGTTGTGCTGAGTGCTTGCGGGCAGGAGGGGACGACGGGGACAACGGGAGGAGCGGCAACGACCGCTCCCGCCGCACCGACCACCGCCGCCGTACCACCCACCACCGAAGCAACCGCACCAACACCACTCACTTTCGAGTCCATCCAGCCAGATACAACCGACGAAATTACTGTGCCGCCAGGCTATGTGTCATCCGTGCTCCTGCGATGGGGCGACCCGCTTGGCACAATGGCCCCGGAGTTTGACCCGGAAAACCAGACTGCCGAAGCCCAGAGCCAGCAGTTTGGCTACAATTGCGACTTCAACGGCTATATGCCCCTGCCCCAGGGGAGCAACACTCCTGACAAAGGGTTGATCGTCGTCAACCATGAATACACCAGCCCTGAATTGATGTTCCCTGGCTACGAGGTTGGCAACCCGACGAAGGAACAGGTGGATATTGAGATTGCAGCCCATGGCCTCGCCATTGTGGAAATTGAGCGCAGCGGTGGCGAATGGCTCTACAACCGCGGCTCACGCTACAACCGCCGCATTACAGGCACAACCGAAATGCTCGTGACCGGCCCGGCAGCGGGCCACGAGTGGCTCAAGACCAGTGCCGACCCGACCGGGACAAAGGTCAGTGGCACGCTCAACAACTGCGCTGCTGGCAAGACCCCCTGGGGGACGGTTGTCACCGCCGAAGAAAACTTCCACCAGTATTTCGCCAACCGTGACAGCATGGCCGACGATGATCCGCGCAAAGCTGCACACGAGCGGTATGGGTTGCCCGAAGGGATCTCCGAGCGGGCCTGGGAAAACTTCTACGACCGCTTCGACCTCGCCAAAGAGCCAAACGAACCGTTCCGCTTCGGGTGGGCAGTTGAGATTGATCCCTACGACCCCAACTCTATGCCCAAAAAGCGCACCACCCTCGGACGGTTCCGCCACGAGGCCCAGACCTTTGTCATTGCCCCCGATGGCCGCGTGGTCTGCTACACCGGCGATGATGCCCGCTTCGAGTATATCTACAAGTTTGTCACCGATGGAACCTACGACCCGGCCAACCGCGCCGCCAATATGGATATTCTCGACTCCGGGACGCTCTATGTAGCCAAATTTAACGACGATGGCAGCGGCGAATGGATGCCGCTTGTCTATGGGCAGGGGCCGCTCACGGTAGACAACGGCTTCTACAATCAAGCCGATGTGCTGGTGAAAACCCGCCAGGCCGCCGATGCGCTGGGCGCAACAAAGATGGACCGCCCCGAAGACATGGAACCCAACCCGGTCAACAAGAAGGTGTATGTGGCTCTGACCAACAACACCAAGCGTGGCGTGGATGCCGGCGCGCCCGGCCCCGATGCCGCCAACCCGCGGGCCGACAATAAATATGGACACATCATCGAGTTCACCGAGCAAAATGATGATCATGCGGCTCTTGCCTTCAACTGGGAAATTTTCATTCTCTGTGGCGACCCGGCAGACCCCGAAACCGAAACCTACTTTGCTGGCTATCCCAAAGAGCGCGTGAGCAAGATTTCTGCTCCTGACAACGTGGCCTTCGACACCGTGGGCAATCTCTGGATTGCCACCGACGGGATGGGGAAGACGCTGGGAGTCAACGATGGCATTTTCGCGGTGCCCGTTGCCGGGCCAGAGCGAGGCCGTGTCACCCAGTTTCTCTCATCGGTGAAGGGCAGCGAGGTGTGTGGTCCTGAATTCAACACTGATGATACCGCACTCTTCCTCAACGTCCAGCACCCCGGCGAGGGGGGCACCTACGATGAGCCGGTGAGCACCTGGCCCGATGGCACGGCTCCACCGCGCCCATCGCTGGTTGTTGTGCAGGCCGAAGATGGTAGCCCCATCCCAACCGGTATGGTGTAGGGCTTTTCCATCTAAAGATTTCAATATCCTGTCCTCTTGTGCTGCTCCCTCTCGCACCGGAGAGGGAGCAGTGCAATTTTGAACCAGGCAACCGCTACGGCCCCCTCGATTCCAGGCTCGTAACCCGGTACTCATCCCCTGGCGCAAGCACCAGCGTCATCTCTGGCTGTGGGGGCGTGTCGTTCACCTGCACCCGATGCGCCGCGCCCACTGGTCGGAGCGTGGCCACAATCGGCTTGTCGGTCTGAATGCGATATTCGCGGGCAGTCGCGTCGAGCGAGAGCTGCACCATGGCCCCCTGGTAGCTCAGGTTGACAATGCCATCGTCGGGGATGGCCTGGAAGGGGTGCGGCTCCACAACCAGCGCAAAGGGGGTCATCTTCACGCCATAGTGTCCCCCATAGACCGCCATAAACCACGCGGCGGTATCCCAGGTCAACCCGCGGGACGTATCCTGCCCCGGCCCGTAGCGGGCGTTTTCCCCCGCAGCAAGCTGCAATACCTGCCCATTGTTTCGGCGGGCCATTGCCATATAGGCCTGCATCAGCGTGCCAGCATCTTCGGGGTAGCCCGCTCGTGTATAGGCCGGAGCCGCCAGCCCGACAATCCAGGGCGAACTTGCGTCAAGTTTCCAGCGCGGCACATTGGCATCAGTCCGGAGCATGCTCTCCGGGTAGCCCCCCAGGGCCAGTCGCATCGGGGTCGGGTCATCGAGCATTTCGGGCAACCGCTGGTGGAGAGCCTGGAAGAGCACGCGGTAGCGTTCGCCATCGGAGGGGGCAATCAAGCCGCTCTGCACCGCCTCGAATACGCCAAAGGTTTCGAGTTTGTCGCGCACCTCTTCGCGTCGCCAGGCAATGGGCCAGGGCAACCCCTCGACCCAGTAGCCCCTCTCATCATACGGCTTGTGGAAGGACTCGCGGAGCAGGGCGGCTCGCTGCTCCCACTCGCTCCCCTCGTAGCCGGTGTAGCGTTCGAGTTCGGCCAGTTCGCGGTAGGCCGCGTAGAACATCGCCACCGCGTAGGTATGCATCACGCTGTTGTTGATTGAATTGTAGTAGCCATAGGGATAGCGATCGTGGAGGTCTGGCAGCGCGTCCCCGTCGCTATCCAGTTCGGCAATCCACATCCCCACCTGCTGCAAGGGATCGCGATGGGTTCGGTAAAACTCGCGGTCTCCTGTTTTGGCCACATACCCATAGGCCGCGTGGATCAGGTTTGGCATACTATCCCACGCATTGCCATAGACCGGTGTCCCCGCGTGGATGGTCTCCGGCACCACCCCGCTTGCTCTGACATTCGCCAGAAAGAGGCGCGTGTTTTGCTGGAGCACGCTCATATCTCCGAGGATGATCCCATAGCCGCGCATAGCATAATCCAGGTCGCGCACCCACGTATCATAGCGTACCCCTGTTTGACTGGGGCAGAGACAACGCAGCCCTCCGATTGTGACAATGTTCTGCTGGTAGCCATTTTTCAACAACAGGGTTTCCATGTCCGGGGCATATTGCGATTGGGCACGGTCCAGCGTGCCGGAGAGATGCAGGTCGGCGCGGGTCGGCTCCTGCCCCGCGTGGAACGCGACCACCGCCTCTTGCCGGGCGGTGGCGGTCTGGCTCAGAGCCATCGTCTGCGCGGTGGCGGTCTGGCTCAGAGCCATCGTCTGTGCGGTGGCGGTCTGATGCTGTGCGACTGTCGTTGCGGTCAGGCTTTCCGCCGCAACAATCGCCACAGCCGTGGTCGTCTGGTTTTGGACCACGGCTGTCGTTGTCTCATTCTGTGAAACAACAGTTGCTGTCTCGTCATCACCGGTTCCATTATTAGTATCATCGCGTGGCGCGGGAACCACAAAAAGGAGCGCAGCAAGCAGCACAAGCAATAGTCCCCCGGCCACGCCGACAATGGGCCAGATCCGCACTGGTTGTGGGGCGGGGGAGGGGGCGGGAACCTGCGCTGTTGGCGGACCGGCAGGGGGAAGATGAGGACGTGGGGACGTTTGCTGTTGCGCGCCGGCGAGCGTTTGCGTATCGCCTGCAACCTGTGGACTCACTGCCGTCCGTTCATCTTCCGCGAATGCAGGCTGCAAACTCACCTTCGTCTGTTCACCCTCTTCATCGGGTGGCAACGCCACCGTTTTTCCCGCATCGGGCAACACAACCGTATCTCCGCTCATAGCCTGATTGATTTGTTGGCGCATCGTTGCTGCGTCTGGCTGACGCTCCGAGGCGTGCAGCGACATCGCTTGCATCAAAGCCTGGCTGAACGCCGGGGGAACTTCGGGGCGGACTTCGTGGGCGGTGCGTACCGGGTCGGGATGGTGGGCAATAATAGCACTGGCGCGGATCATCGCGCTTGGGGGGGGCGAACCCGTCACCAGACAGTACATCGTTGCTCCGAGCGCATAGAGATCGCTGCGGGCATCGGTTCCCGCGTTCTGTATCTGCTCAATCGGCGCATATTGCGGCGTATAGCCAAATGTGCTATGCAAACTTGATTTTTGCTCCTGTGCCTGCAGTTGCGATTGATAATAGAGGGCCGACCCTTTCGCCAATCCGAAGTCAAGCAAGATGATCTGGTTGTTTTCAACAAATTTAAGGTTTTGCGGCTTGATGTCGCGGTGGATAATGCTCTGGGTGTGCAGATAGTGCAGGGCATCGAGCAACTGGTTGGTCCAGTGGATAACCTGCTCAACAGGAAATGGCTGGCTCCGCAGCTCAAGCAGTTTGCCCAGGTCGTCGCCGGGGATAAACTCCATCACGAGAAACTGCCCGGACGGGTCAACAAAATGGTCAATCACTTTTGGCAGGGCCGGGTGGCGTAGCCGGGCAAGCAACTGCGCCTCGCGCTCGAAGGCCCGCTTGAGCCGTTCCTCGTCAACGAGTGTCTGCTTCAGCGCAACCGTGTTGAGGAGCCGCTCATCCACTGCTTCATAGACGGCCCCCATCCCTCCCTGACCAATGTGGCGCACAATCCGATAGCGATTCAGGACAAATGCCCCTGCTTCCAGTGCCATGTTTTCCCTCTCCTGATTATTATCTGGCTACTCCGTAATCAAAGTTTTCGCCATTCGGCGGGCTAAAGCCTTTTGAGAAACCCGCCTAACCACTGCCACTAAAGTGGCGTGGCTTGCGGCGGGTTTATACGGTCATGATGGACAATCACTCCTCCCGTCAATGAAAATAACCATCTCAAATCCAGAAAAGACCGCAATCAGTCGCAGCGTTTGGGAACTCGCCGCTTGCCCCGTTTCCAAACGGATGATACCATTGTGCGCATATGCGCAGTGCTGATCAGTGTGCGAGCCAGACCGTCTTCCTCATTCAGTTTTGCCCTTCAGTTGAGAAATCTCCTCGCATTGCGGAAACCGGCAGGAGGATTGCAGGTTCTTGAAGGCAAGTCTCGAAAACGATAGCATCGTTGTTCAAATCATTTTCCTCTTTACAGCAAGTGTAGCACAATGCTACACTATTGATCAAGATTTTCTTGATGATGTTTCTCTTCGCATGAAGAAATGCTTCCGGTAGATCTCCAGATCTCATACCAGGAAAAATTTATGTCAGGATACACTCTTCGAGATGCACAGTTCAGTATTGTCGGGGGAGTTCGCAAACCATCCAGCCATTTCGTCACGATGGTTGAGCCGCGCAACCCGTTTGCCCCGGAAGCCCGCAAAGGGTCGCTGATTGTCGCTGTCGAGGCAAACCAGGAACAGGACCGGGGGCTACCCGCCTGCCAGTTGGTTACTTCGACTATCCAGAAAACGTTTTATGATGACCGCTCTCTCAGCGTCACCTCGTCGCTGCGCGAAGCTCTGCGCGTGGCCAACCGTGCCCTCTACCAGGACAATGTTCAGGTGGTTGCCTCCCGACGGGTCCACGTTGGAGGGACGTGTATGGTGCTCAAGGGATGGGATCTGTTTGTTGCACAGATTACACCAACCCACCTGTTTGTTCTTGCCGAAGGGCGCGTCCGCACGCTTCCGGAGCGTCCCCACGCCCCCTCTCTCGTGAACAATGCTACCATGCTCACTTCTTCTACGCTTGGCAGCAGCCTGACTATTGAGCCAGAGTTGTACCGGAGTTTGCTCCATGTTCACGATGCTTTTTTGCTCTGCTCCACGGATATTGCGTTGTTGTTGCGTCGGGAACATATTGAGGAAATACTGCATGCTGAGGATGTGGCAGAGAGCATTGAGCAGGTGTACCGCCAGTGTGAGGATGCGGGGATCACCGATGGATATGTGTTTGTTGGCCGGCTGGTACCGTTCTCCCGTTCAGCAGCGCAGCATGAACGGCGCAAAAGCGCAAAACCAGCCTGGCCCATCAGGTCAATCGGCTCGTTCCTCCGCACAGTGTGGCCCTGGAGAGGCTGGAAATCTGACCAGGTGGGGGGTGCGAGACAGACGCATCGCCAGCTTGTTTTCGACGAACAATCAGCACCCGGCGTGGCCGCAGAGCGCAAGAAAAAATCAGCTCCCGACCCCATGACCACAAGACCCGATCAGCCCGACGTTCCACGTTCGCCTTTCCCCAGGCCACAGCCGCTCGATTTGAGACAGCCTGGCGAGAGGGAGCAACCAGGAAGAGGCGACCCGCTGCGGCAGGATGATATGTTTCCAAAGGGGCCAGGGAGGGGGGCAGGCCCACGCCCCCACCGGCAGATGCCAGTGGTCCTGAGCCACACGCCGAGCGAAGCTCCGCCCTACCGTCCCCGCTTCCAACGCCGCCCCTTTTCCGCTATGCGCTGGAGCGAGCGGTTACTCTATCCTTTCCAGCTTATCAAACATAGCATCGCCGATGTTTTCTCGCCCCCTTCGCGCCGAGGGCCATCGTCGTCTGCAATTGTCCGCCTCGAAGGGGAAAAGCAGCAGCGCGAGAAACCACAATTTCAGTGGCTCATTTTTCTTGTGCTTGTGCTTTCGGTCATATCGCTTGTGCTCTATGGGATGAATCTCTCGCGGCGCAGTGCCGAACAGCGCGACATGGAATATCTTGACCAGGCCAGCCAGTATCTCGAAGCGATGTACCAGGCCCCCACGCGGAACGCAGCCCTGGAATATCTTGGGAATGCAGAGCAGGCCCTGGGCCAGGTGTGGGCCAGTCCTCTTGTCACCCGCACCAATTCAACGCTCTGGATGCGCTATCAGGACATCCAGCACGAATATGAGCAAGGACTGGCCCTCGTCAAACGCCAGACGTTTCTAGAACACCCCACCGTGTTGGCAACACACCCTGCCCCCACAGGCCGCTTTTCGAGTGTTGTTGTGCCCCCCGCCACCTCAGCTATCAGCAATCCCCACACGGTGGAGGCGATGGAATATCTCTACGCCCTCGACACCAACAAGAGACAGTCGGCTATCTATCGTGTTCCCCGCGGAGGGGGCCGCCCGACCGTCTTTCTCGCCTCACAACAGGATGTGCGCGGCACTATTATTGGAACAATTCACGCCATAGCCTGGCGCATAGATAATATCGTTGCTGTTGACGAGAGCGAAGAAACCAGCAGCTTTGGCTATTACTTTCGCAACAATGGCACCTGGAACTATACCCGACTTGGCGGCAGCGATATATGGGTGTTGCGGGGCCGTCTGGATATGGAGGAGTATCAGGGGAATCTCTATTTCTGGGGAGCCGAAGCAGGAGAAGTTGTCAAATTTAGCAGCGGGCACTATGGCGACATTCCCCAACTCTGGCTCTCGATGACCGACGTTGCGGGGGGAGATATAACCACAGCAATTGATATGGCGATAGATGGCAATATCTACCTGCTGGTGCCCAATGGTCAGGTCCTTGTCTTTCGGGCCGGGCAATACGAACGGACCATTACCCCCGAACCGATTACCCCCCCGCTCACCTCGGCGACCCGCTTTTGTGTGACTGGTGGGCCGGAAGGGGGATATGTGTATCTGCTCGACACGCTCAACGAGCGTATTGTGCAGATTGATAAGAACAGCGGGAGCGTTATCCAACAAATGACGGTTCACCCCGATACGGGGTTGCGTCTCAACCAGTTGACTGATCTTGCTGTAGATACCAGTCGCAACCGCCCGCTCCTCTACCTGGTCAACGGCGGGCAGATTATCCGTGGGAGTGTTTCTGTGCCCCCACCTCCCTTTGAGCCGGGGAAGACGACCCCGCCAGCACGGGAATAAGACTACTATTCAGGCGGCTGTTGCTCTGCAATGAGCAAATCACACGAGAACGTTGAGCCAACGCCAAACTTGCTCTCCAGCGACATGGTCCCCCCCATCAGATCAACCAGCATACGGCTGATGGCCAGACCCAGTCCGGTCCCCTCAAAATGGAGGGTCTGTTGATTTTTTATCTGCTGGTATTCGCCAAAGATAAGGGCCTGGTGTTCGGGAGAAATGCCAATTCCGCTATCTTGCACACTGAGGCGGATATGGGTATCGCTCTGTTGCCTGGCCTGCACGGTGATCGTCCCTTCGTTGGAAAACTTGATGGCATTGGAGAGCAGGTTTGTCAAAATCTGCTCAAGCCGGTCGCTGTTGGCCCGCACGAGAGGGAGGGTGGGGGAGAGGTTCATCTCAAGGGACAGTCCCTTTTTTTTCGCCTGTGGCTGCACCATCCTGGTAACATTGCGAACAATGGGGAGGAGATTAACTGCGGTCAGATCAACCGTTCCATACCCGGCTTCCATGCGGGAAAAGGTGAGGAAATCATTGATCAGGTTGTACATTTTGTTCCCACTGTATTGCATCATCTCAATAGCCTCTCTGACCGGTTCGGGAATATCCCCATACTTTCCGCCTAGCATTGCTTCGGCAAAGCCAGTAATGGAGATAGTGGGGGTTCGGAGGTCGTGGACAACTTTTGCCAGAAACGCCGAACGTAGCCGATGAGCCTGGGATGCTTCTTCGTAGCGGGAAATACGAACCATCGCGGCGGTTATCATGCGGTGGATGTTCTCCAGCAGGTGGTGCTCGTCGGGGTGGACCATTCGCGGGGCTGTGCTCCCGACGAGCATGGCTCCCAATGGAGTATTGTCGTTGTGAATGGGAAAAGAAAAAACAGTTTGCAACCCGGCCTCTTCAAGCATCGGGAGCGTGTGGAGCAGAGATGGGGTATCAGCATCGGCACCATTCAGGATCATCGGAGAGCTATGACCAAGCGCATCCTGCACCAGCGCAAGGTCGGCCTGAGTAACAGCCGGGGTCTTTTCTGCTGTTGTCGAGGAACATGAGCCATCAGGGGTTGCAACGAAAATGTGCATCGGGGCATTGTCGCCCTGGAGCACCCCCAGAACAACGCGATCCCAGGCCAGGTGGCAGGCAATTTCAGACGCGATCTGCGGCAGAAACGGGTCGACTTGCAACGCTTCATTGGCGATTGTTGCGACGTGGTAGGCCCACTGCAAGTGGTGGATTTGCTGGTCCGGCGATAATTCCATGTGGTCTCCTATCGAGTTATGTTTTGTATCTCCGGCTCATTGTTCATCGCAGGAACGTGTTTTTCCGTGCTATGCGGCTATCTCTATTGTATCTGTTATGTCTATATTCTCACGCGGGCTTTTTTCCTTCGCGTTCCCCCCCCAAATTTTTGAGGGGGTAGAAAGGAATTATAATACAAAAACCGCTCTTCTGCCATGATTTGCTCAAAGTACCTGTTCACGTCTGGGGGGAAACCCTGGGAGCGCAAGCGTCCCGCTTGCATTGGGGCGGGCAAGATGCCCTCATACCAAATCCGGATAGATAGTTTCACCACAAAGGCACGGAGAACACAAAAGGGAAAGCCTTCGTGCCCTTTGTGTCTTTGTGGTTTTTGGTATGTTTATCCGGAGATGCCCTCACTCCCAGCAGCAATACCCCTGATTCTGAAGTTGCTGCTCAAAGTTTATAGAAAGAGGTTTCTCGACATTCGGAGAAAGATAACGACAATATCCCCGTTTTTGCCTTTTGTGCGGGAAATAGCCAGTCCATGCATTGCATCGGAGCCTCTATGGGGCTATAATGCTGATGGGCTTATGCTGTTGATAGACGATAAACAGCAATAACAAGAAAGATTGTCACTTGGAGCCAGGTGGGATGGTGCAAACACAACGAGAAGAACCCGCTGATCTGTTGGAGTCGCTGAGTGAAGGCTGGCCCCGCGTGGCCGAACTGATCAAGGAAATGGACCGCGATCAGTTTACGGAGACGCAACTGGGGCGATTGCGCCATATCGGAGCTATCTGGTGTGCCGGCGGGGGGGAGGCCGAAATGCTGGTCGAGCTGGGACTGGCTCTCAACGAGCGGCTGGACATTCCCCGTGGTGTCGTGGTCAGCGAGCTATTGCTGGCCTATGGAGCCACCCGCGAGGAGCAACGCACCCGCGAATGGGAAACACATCTGCTCAATCGCGTGGCCGAACTTGATGGCCTCCACCGCATCATCTCGGCGGCCAATTCAACGCTCGACCTGGACGCATCGCTGCAAACAGTGGTCGAAACTGTGGCGCAGGTTGTCGGGGTCGAAGTCTGCTCCATCTACCTCTATGATAAACACCGCGATGAACTGGTGCTGCGGGCCACACGCGGCCTGGACCAGGCGGCGGTCGGGCAGGTTATCACGCGGGTAGGCGAGGGCGCGACCGGATGGGCCGCACGGGTGGGCCGCCCGGTGGCCATCCGCGATGTGCAGGGAGAACAGGAGGATAGACGGTTTTCGCTGGAGCGGCAGCTTGGCGAAGATCCGTTTCATTCAATTCTTGCCGTGCCTATTGTTCTGTTCAGTGCGGAGCGGTTTCAGTTCAGTGCCGACAAGCTCCAGGGCGTTATCAACATTCAAACCAGAAGTCCGCGCGATTTTAGCCAGGAGGAAATTAACTTTGTTGAGGTTGCCGCGGGCGAGTTGGCCTTTTTCATTGCCAATGCTCAGCTCTACCAACAAACCGATGTGCGCTTGCAAAACAAGGTTCGTGAGTTGACCACGCTCCAGCAGGTTTCCAAGAACATAGCCGAACAACTTGGCCTGCGCGAAGTGTTGAATCTCATTGCCGAAAAAGCGGTTGAACTGGCAAAAGCGGACCGGGCTGACATCTTCCAGTTTGGCGACCAGGGAGAACCACAACTTGTTGCAAGCTATGGGTGGGATCACGATGGGGAACACCCGGAGGATCATCTTCACGAGTTCATTGGCAACCTGATTAAAGATAATAAGCCGATAGCTGTGCTCGATGCCTACCAGGATATGCGGTTTCCCGAATTGTCGCAGCTCGCCATCCGCGAGCAGTTCCATTCGCTTTTCTGTATGCCGCTGCGGGCGCGGGAGCGGATGATCGGGAGTATCTGCCTCTATACCCGCGAATCGCACCACTTCGACTATGAAGAGACGCGATTGCTCAGCACGTTTGCCGACGAAGCGGCCATCACTATTGAAAATGCCCGGCTCTACCAGGAGAGCCGCCGCGCCCTCGCTGTCAAATCGGCTATGCTCCAGGAGATGCATCACCGTGTCCGGAACAATCTCCAGACTATTTCTGCGCTGCTGGCGATGCAACTCCGACGGCTCGACCCAACCACGCCGGGGGCGCGGGCCCTGCACGAGAGTGTCGCTCGTATTCAGTCTATCGCCGGGGTGCATAATTTGCTCTGCCACGAGGATGTGGGTATTACCACGGTTGAGGCCGTGGCTCTCCAGGTGGTGGAGAGTGCCAGTGCCGGGTTGGTGGCCAGCGAGCAGCCGGTGCGCTTTGCGGTGATGGGCGATACTACTGTCCATGTCGGCTCACGCGAGGCGACCGTGCTGGCCCTTGTCATCAATGAGCTGATCAGCAATGCGCTACGTCACGGGTTGCCCAACGGGGGAGGGCGAGTTGAGATTGAGGCTGCGTTGGTGAATGAGGAGAACCTGGTGGTGATTGAGGTGCGCGACGACGGGCCAACCCATACGCCGCATGTGCAGGAGATTACCCGCAGCGGGTTAGGGTTGCAGATTATTGAAACGCTCGTGCGCGATGACATGGGTGGGATGTTTGATCTCCTTAGCCAGCCGGGAGACGAGTGGACCCGTGCCCGGCTCACCTTTCCACGGCACGGGTTGATGGCCCAACACGAGGGAGCACCTACCACCCCCTGATGAGCAGCGAGAGAATGGCCCCCAGACAGAGATAGGCTCCATAGGGCATAAATTCGGAGACATCCTTTCGGCCAAGCACCCGGCGGGCGATGATGATGGGAATGGCGGCAGCACCGGCCAGGAAGATGCCATAGGAGAGGGTGGGGACCAGCCGGCTCAGGCCAAAGGACGCACCAATGAACACGCCCAGGAAGACATCGCCCAGGCCGAAAGGAACGCCCACACCGGAAAACAGGATGTGCGCGAGAAAGAAGAAGACCAGGAAGGCCACCCCCGCCACGAGCAGGCCGAGCAGACTATCGCGCAGCGACAGCCCCGGCACCGGTACACTTAGCAGGACAACCAGCAGCGTCGGGGCCAGGCTGAGGATGTGATACACCACCTTGAAGGTCCAGTCAATCGCCCCATTGACGATGAGGACACAGCAGACGAGGCTCAGGTAGAAAAACAACAGCGAGAACCCGTGGGTGCTATAGAGCAGGCTGAGCACCACGGCAGTAACCAGTTCGATGAACAGGGAGAGCACAGGGAGCCGCTGCCCATTGCTGGCGCGTCCGCGCTGAAGCACCCACCCCAGCACAGGAATCAGTTTCCAGAGGGCCAGCGGTTCGCCGGTGCGGACACAGCGGGGGGGCCAGCCAGGCAGCCGACGCTCCCGCGGCACGCGGACAATAACTAGATTGAGCACGCTGCCTATCAGCAGGCCAGCAAGAAATACTCCAACGATACTCATATGCCTCCGGGGATATATTCAAATTCGGATGTTTTACCACAAAGGCACGGAGTACACAAAGGGAAACCTTTTCACAAAGCCTCTGTGCTTTTTGGATCTTTGTGGTTTTTCTCAAGTATTCATGCGAACTGTTAGAGCTGGAGGGCCGCCCGCATCACCTCAAGGGGGGCATCATGCCCGGTCCAGCGGGAAAAGGCCAGGGCCCCCTGATAGAGCAGCATCCCGCGGCCATCGAGCGTGCGGGCCCCGCGGGCCACAGCGTCGCGGAGTAGCCGCGTGGGCCGATAGACCATATCGTAGACCAGCGCACCGTGCGACACCCCCACATCGGCCAGGGGGGACTCCTCGTCGTGCCACCCGACCGAGGTGGCGTTGATGAGCAGGCTACAGGCGGCCAGTTCGTCCGTCAGTTCTGGCGCGTCGAGCGCACAGGCGGCCCGCTGCTCCTGGGCAAGCGGGAGACCGCTGTCGAAGGCCAGTCCGCGGGCCCGGTCGGGCGTGCGGTTGGCAATGACAAGGTGAGCAATTCCCGCGTTGCTCAGTGCGAACGCTGCCGCACGGGCCGCCCCGCTTGCCCCCAGAATGACCACACGCTGCCCGGCAGGATCGAAGTTGCCTGCTTCGCGCAGGTCGGCCAGCAGGCCGGGCGCGTCGGTGTTTGCTCCCACAAGCGAGCTATCATCCCGTTTGTAAATCGTATTGACCGCGCCGATTTGCTCTGCCTCTGGCTCCAGCACATCGAGCAACCCTATAACGGCCTGCTTGTGGGGGAGCGTGATATTGGCCCCCAGAAAGAGGGGCCCCCGCAGGGCTTCAAGGCGGGCCGGCAGGACTGCTGCCGCAGTGTGCCACAGTTCGTAGCGGATGGCCAGACCCAGGTGGGCAAAGGCGGCGTTGTGCATGGCTGGCGAGCGGCTATGCGCCACCGGGTCGCCGATCAACCCGACAAAAGATGTTGCCATTGGGTATCACTCGCTGCACGCCCGATATTCAGCCTCGAACTGCTGAAAATCGAGATAGTTTGTTGCAAAGTTGTGCGACCCGTCGCCATCGCAGCTTGCCACAAAGTAGAGATAGTTTGCATCTTCGGCGGGGCGTGCGGCCGCACGGAGGGCATCGAGGCCGGGGCTACAGATGGGCCCGGGCGGCAGGCCGGGGTAGCGGCGCGTGTTGTAGGGGCTATCAATGTTCAGGTCGGTAAAGGTTAGCTCCTTGCGCCACCAGGTTTGCTCATAGTTGCTGTAGCCAAGTGCATATTGCACCGTGGGATCGGCCTGGAGTTTTCCGTTGCCAGTCTCGTCCCGGTTTTCGGGCTTCAGCCGGTTCCAGAACACCGCAGAAATGCGCGGCATCTCCTTCTCCAACATTGCCTCGCGCTGGACAATCGAAGCCATCGTGACAATCTGATGCACGCTCACATCGGGCACGCGCACCTCGGTTTCAATCGAGCGATATTGCTGGTCGAAACGTCCAAGCATAATCTCAATAATCTCCGTCACGGTTGCGGTTTCGGAGATGCGGTAGGTGTCGGGGAAGAGATAGCCTTCGAGCGTCCCATCGGCGGGCAAACTCTTGAGAAAGAAACTCTGGTCCTGGAAAGCATTCCCGTTCCTTGCCGAAGCGAGAAACGCATCGGCACCAACACCCCCCGTTTCGCCAACCCGTGCTGCAATCTCCTCCAGGCGCAACCCCTCCGGTATTGTGAGGCGCACCTCCTCAACGCGACTATGTTGCAGAGCCGCGATGATGTCGCTCATGGTCATCGTTGGGCTGAGCGTATATTTGCCGGCCTGGAGGCTCATTTCGAGGCCGCGCATCCGCACCAGCGTTGTGAAGAGGAGCGGCTGACGGATGAGGCCCGCGCTCCGAAGGGTGGTCGCAATCTGCGTGGTCGTATCGCCTGGCTCAATTTCAATAACGACAAGCTGATCAACCGTGCTCGGTGCGGCCCGTATCTCCTGGAGCAGGAGGTAGCCGGCGCAGGTGACAACGAGGGACAGCAGGGTGACACCAAGCATCAAGGCACGTACTTTTCGCATTCGTTCATCTCTCCTGGATAAATTCTGGCTCTTCATTATACCACGAGGGGAGTAACCTTGCTCACTTATCGCACTCCCTAACACCTTATCCCAAACGGAGAAGCCACAGCTAACCGCGTGCCGTCCCCGGTGACAGGGTAATCTCCTCAATCGAACCTTTCCCCCACCGGACCAGTTCTCTCACCTCTGTGGCATGATCGAGGTTAAGAGGAGCAGCAGGCTGTGAAACAGGGTTGCCAACGACAACCGGTGTCAGGATAGGAGTGGAGGGTATCTGTAGGCAGGGGAGAAATGCGATTGCCCTGTCCCGCCCCCGCCCCCTCTCCCATCGGGAGGAGAGGGGGACGGAGGGTGAGGGACTGAAAATCAGCGTATTTACCCGAACATGGTATTACGCATACAGAGCATAGACCCGGCAGGCTTCACTTCCTACACAGGCTGGCGGACCTTGTGCTCGTGGGTGTGGAGCGGCTTGGGCTTGCCCTCCTGTCCCTCGTTTGTTGCCTCAATTTTTGCCGCAATCTCCCGCGGCATCACCCGCCAGAACTGCCCGCGATACGTTGTCCAGCGTTCCAGGATTTCTGTTGCCCGCGGGCTACCCGTGAGATCGCGATGTCGGCGGACCAGCTCTTTGACCTGTTTTTCACCATCGCTATTCAGACGGTCAAGCTGGACCAGTTCCGGGTTGTGGCGAATTTCCAGCGTTTGCGTGTCGTCAAGCACATAGGCTGTGCCGCCCGTCATCCCCGCCCCAAAGTTGTAACCGGTTTGCCCAAGAATAACTACCGTCCCGCCGGTCATATATTCGCAACCGTGGTCGCCCAGACCTTCAACCACTGCCGTTGCGCCGCTGTTGCGAACAGCAAAACGCTCACCCGCACGCCCGGCCAGGAAAAGCTCGCCCCCGGTTGCCCCATAGAGCAAGGTATTCCCTGCGATAACGTTTTCGTGCCAGACATAGGAGGGTGCGTGCTGCCCAGGAAAGACAACAATCTGGCCCCCGGCCATGCCCTTCCCAACGTAGTCGTTTGTCTCCCCGATGAGTGTCATATGCATTCCCGGCGCGTTGAACGCCCCGAAGCTCTGCCCCGCGCTTCCGCGGAGATGGATACGCACGCTCTGGGATGGCAGCCCTTCTGGCCCATACTTCTTGCTGATGGCTCCGGCCAACGTTGCCCCGAACGTGCGGTCCCGGTTGCTGATGCTGTAGGAAAGTTCGATGGGGCCGCGCCCGGCCAACGTGCTGCGGGCCTCAAATAGCAATCGGTCATTGAGCGTTTCCTCGCGTTTCGGGTTGTTGTTGCTCCCCTGCTGGTGGCTAATTTCGAGATGCTCTAGACCCGATGGGATGGCGAGAATGGGCGACAGATCGAGCGTATCGGCATTGGGAATGTCGGTCCGCTTTTGCAGCAGGTAATCGGTGCGTCCGATAACATCATCAAGTGAGCGCACTCCGAGCGAGGCCAGAATCTCACGCACCTCGTGGGCCAGGTAGCGAAAAAAAGCCATCACGGATTCGGGTGAACCGATGAATTTTGCTCGCAGGTCGGACCGTTGCGTGGCCACCCCCACGGGGCAGGTATTGTTGTGGCACACCCGCGCCATCCGGCACCCTTCGGCGATCATGGCGGCCGTGCCAAACGAATACTCGTCGGCCCCAAACATTGCGGCCATCACCACATCGCGCCCGGTTTGCATTCCCCCATCCACGCGCAGTTTCACACGTCCGCGCAGTTCGTTTGCTACAAGCGTTTGCTGGGTTTCCGAAAGCCCAAGTTCCCAGGGCATCCCAGCGTTTTTGATACTGCTGAGGGGAGAAGCCCCCGTGCCGCCCGTGCTCCCACTGATGAGGATATTGTCGGCGTAGCCTTTGGCCACCCCGGCCGCAATGGTCCCCACGCCGGCGGTCGAGACGAGTTTCACCGTTACGCGACACTCCGGGTTAATCTGCTTGAGATCGTAGATAAGCTGCGCCAGGTCCTCAATGCTATAGATGTCGTGGTGGGGGGGGGGGCTGATGAGCGCAACGCCGGGCGTGGTATGGCGGATGCGGGCAATCTCCACGCTGACCTTGTGACCGGGCAGGTGCCCCCCCTCGCCGGGCTTACTCCCCTGAGCCATCTTGATCTGCAATTCATCACCACTCATCAGGTACGTTGGTGTAACCCCGAAACGCCCGGAAGCAACCTGCTTGATGCGACTATTTTTCTCGTTGTTGTAGCGTTCAACCGCTTCGCCTCCCTCGCCACTGTTGCCCATTCCGCCCAGGCGGTTCATGGCAATTGAGAGCGTTTCGTGTGCCTCGCTACTCATTGCGCCGTGGCTCATCGCCGCTGTGCTAAACCGCCGCAAAATATCCTCTATCGGCTCCACTTCTTCCAGCGGAAGCGGGGGGCCGGCGGGAACGAAGCTGAGCAGGTCGCGCAGTTCTGTTGGCGGGCGCGTGTTGATCATATCGGCGTAGACGCGATAGCGGGCGTAGCCACTGCGGGAGATATTCCCCTGCGAATCCAGCCCGGCGTATTCCTCTTGGTTGTTCGCATCCTGGGGGAATATCGCGTTGTGGATGGCACGGACAATGGGTGGGCTATACACATGTGGCTCTCCCCCTTTGCGAAACTTGTAGAAGCCGGGATGAGCCAGCCCACGCTCTTCCTCCTCCAGCGGAGCAAAGGCCCGCCGGTGGCGTTCGAGTACATCGCGGGCCAGCTTCTCAAAGCCAACCCCGCCCACCCGCGAGGGCGTGCCTGTAAAATATGTCTGGACCAGTTCGTTTTCTAGCCCGATAGCCTCGAAGATCTGTGCGCCACAGTAGCTTTCCAATGGGGAGATCCCCATCTTGGACATGATCTTGAGCAGCCCTTTTTCCAGGGCGTGAATAACGTTCTGTTCGGCTTCCTCTTCCAGCATCCCCCCGCTTTCGGCCCCCATCTGGCGGGTGCTGGCCAGAGCCAGGTAGGGGTTGACCCCCTTCGCCCCATAGCCGATGAGACAGGCGATATGGTGGACTTCGCGTGGCTCGCCGCTCTCGACAATCAGGCTGACCCGCCCGCGCCACTCGGTGCGGATGAGATGGTGGTGGACCGCACTGACAGCAAGCAGGGCTGGAATAGGCGCGTGATGCGCATCTACCCCACGGTCGCTCAAAATAAGGATAGAGGCCCCATCACAGGCTGCCGTTTCGGCCTCGTGGCAGAGTTGCTCAACCGCCTGACGCAGGTTTACCTCGCCGCGCACATTGTTGATGCTCTGGGAGACGGTCATCAGGGTGCTGAGCGTGACCGGGCGCAGGAGCGGGTCGTCGTGCGAGTGCAACGCAGCGATCTGCATATCAGTCAGAATAGGCGAGGAAAGATGCAGCAGGTGGGCGTGTTCGGGCGTTTCGCGCAATACATCCAGGCGGGCCCCAAGCCGCACACTGAGCGACATCACGAGCGACTCCCGCAGCGGGTCTATGGGCGGGTTGGTCACTTCGGCGAACCGCTGCTTGAAGTAGTTGAAGAGGGGCCGCCCCACCTCAAGCTGTGAGAGGACCGCGAGCGGGGTGCTGTCGCCCATTGAGCCGACCGGCTCGCGCCCGTCGCGCATCATCGGCTTCAGGACGACACTCATCTCTTCGCTGGTATAGCCAAATGCAATTTGAAGTTGCGTCAGGTCTTTCGGGAGACTGGCTTTTGCCGGGTATCGTGCGGTCTGACCGCTCTCATCGGCCAGCAGCGCGGAGAGGGGGGTCAGGTGGCGGTTGAGCCAGAGGCCATAGGGTTTGCGCGTGGCCAGCTCGTGCTTGATCTCTTTGTTTGTATAAAAACTTCCTGTACGAGTATCTACCGCGATCATCTGTCCCGGGCCGAGCCGCCCCTTATGAATAATGCGGTGATCTTCGAGGGGCACCGCGCCGGCCTCACTGCCGCTAATAACCAACCCATCCTCGGTAATACAGTAGCGGGCCGGGCGCAAACCATTACGGTCGAGCGTGGTCCCGACAATATGCCCATCGGAAAAGGTGACAGCGGCGGGGCCGTCCCACGGCTCCATCAAACAGGCGTGATACTGGTAGAAATCGTGCAGAACAGGGTCAATATCGGGGGTATGCTCCCAGGCTTCGGGGATCATCATGGTCAGCGCGTGGCGAATGTCGCGCCCCCCCATGACAAGCACTTCCAGCGCATTGTCGAGCATAGCCGAGTCACTCCCGCTCTCATCAATCACCGAAGTAATGATGGTGCTGGTGGTACCGGTTGCATCGGAAATAACTGGAAAATGGAGCTTGCTCTGGCGGGCGCGGGTCCAGTTGGCGTTGCCCTGGAGCGTGTTGATCTCACCATTGTGGGAAATCATCCGAAAGGGCTGGGCCCGCTCCCAGGTGGGGAAGGTGTTGGTTGAATACCGCTGGTGATAGATGGCCAGCGAGGTGACATAGGCCGGGTCGCGCAGGTCGCGGTAGAAACAGCCCAGGTGGGTCCCCACAAGCAACCCCTTGTAGATGATGGTGCGAGAAGAGAGCGAGGCGATATACACAGACAATCCCCGGCTCCGGAACATGGTTTCCATCTCTTTGCGTGCGAGAAAGAGAATGCGCTCGTAGCTCTCGTCATTCAGGCCAGCATTGCGCCCGATGATAACCTGGCGAATACGCGGTTTTGTGTTGCGGGCAATTTCCCCAAGAACTCTGTCGTTTGTCAACACTTCGCGCCAGCCTAGCACTCGAAGCCCATGATTGTGAATGACCTGGGTAATCAGGCGACAGCTTGCCTCGGCCCGCGCCGCATCCGGGGGCAAAAAGAGCATCCCGACTGCAAGATCGTGTGCATTGGCCTGCACTCCCTGACGCTCCAGCTCGTTCAGGAACAACGCCCGGGGAATCTGGGTCAGGATACCCGACCCATCGCCGGTTTCCGCATCGGCCGCAATGCCGCCACGGTGGGACTGATTGCCCAGCGCATTGAGGGCCATGCTCAAGATCGTGTGGCATGGGTCTCCATTCATCCGGGCAACAAACCCGATACCACAGTTATCGCGTTCAAAACGGGGATCATCCTGTGGGAGGGACCAGACCTGTGTGGTTTTTTGCATAATCTCTACACCTTGAAAACTATCTAAAAATAGAAGAATACAGCAGCTTCTTTCCTTTGCCTTATCAGGAAATCGTGGGCTTTCTGGCCTGTGGCGACCAGCGCATGGCTGAACACATCCAGGAGCGTCTCTCAATGAGGAACAGGCCTACGTCGCCTTAACATCAAGTCATTGCTTATTTGCTTGTGGAGAGCCGCAAGCCCCACAGAAACCGCAGCGTTATTAGTTGTTGCTTCTGAAGATCTTTGCTTATCGCCGAAGCGACAGCCGGTCTACGATACATGAGCAGAACCGCTCAAACTCTATCGGTTTTACCCATCTGGAGGTTCGCAAATGGAACCCGATACGTTGGAAAGGTGCATTCCCAAACCCTGAATACCGCTCGTCTGCCACAATGGGCCTCTGGTTTGTGGGAGGGAAAACCTGGAAGGTATTGTACCACAGGCAATACAATAGTCCAAGTGCTCGCTATCCGGCGGGTTAAAGCCTTTTGAGAAACCCGCCTATCTTCACGCCCTGAAGGACGGGAGCTTGCGGCGGGTTTAATTCGGTCAAACATTGGCCAGACATACAACCAATTGTTCGGCAAAACGCTTGACGCACCCCCGAAAACCCGGTATAATGTCCATAACTGGTTAAATAGATTTTCCTCACCTCTTCCCCTTGAGTTTAAGCCGTATATTCGGTATAGTTGTAGCAACGCGGCACCGTGTTGCTACAAAAACACGAAGCCAGTCGGTACCTTAGCATATAGATATGGTAACAGAACGACTCTCTCCCTGGAAACCAGCAATCCTGGAGCCATGTGGAGAAAAAGGGATGGGGTGGTCTACCCAGAACATCAAACCCGGAGCCGGTTTTTCCGGTTTGATGTGGATGGAATAAGGAGGATGGAAAGATGACAGCCCTGAGCGGAACGTCATTGTTAAACCTGATCAGCGAAAGACAGGATCAAAAAACGTTTCAGGAACTCAACTGGACCGGAACGTTTGAAGAATACCTGAATATAGTCACTCGAAGCCCGGAGGTAACACGCAACGCATTCCAGCGTATTTACGACATGATTATGTTGTTCGGGGTTGGGGACTTCATAGATGCCAAAAAGCGTCTGATACAGTACAAGTTTTTCTCAGATGAATCATTTGATGGGGATGATGCCGTCTTCGGATTGGAAGTTCCTCTAATGCGTCTGGTCAACTTTTTCAAGAGTGCAGCCCGCGGGTATGGGACAGAAAAGCGGGTGTTGCTGCTGCATGGCCCGGTGGGGAGCGCAAAGAGTACCATCGTGCGTCGCCTCAAGCGGGGGTTGGAATACTACACCCGCACCAACGAGGGAGCTATCTATACCTACGATTGGTATCTGGGCGATGTGGAGGATGTACTCGATAATCGCATCAAGGAAACCGACTGGGAACCTTGCCCGATGCGTGAAGAACCGCTCCACCTGGTCCCGCTCGATTTGCGCCAGTCATTTCTCAATCGCCTCAATGAGCATCTGCCCGACGAGCAGCACGTCCATATTACTGGCGACCTGTGCCCGGTGTGTCGCTACAACTACCGCGACCTCATGCGCCGCTACGATGGCGACTGGTCAAAAATGATCCGCCATGTGCGTGTTCGCCGCCTGGTCTTCTCCGAACAGGACCGCATCGGCATTGGCACCTTCCAACCAAAAGACGAGAAAAACCAGGATTCAACCGAACTGACGGGCGACATCAACTATCGCAAAATCGCCATCTACGGGAGCGACAGCGACCCGCGAGCCTTCAACTTCGATGGCGAATTTAATATCGCCAACCGCGGCATCGTCGAATTTATCGAAATGCTCAAACTTGATGTTGCCTTTCTCTATGACCTGCTTGGGGCCTCGCAAGAGCACAAGATCAAATCGAAAAAGTTTGCCCAGACGGACATAGACGAGGTAATTATTGGCCACACCAACGAGCCGGAATATCGCCGTCTGGAGCACAACGAGTTTATGGAAGCTCTCAAAGACCGCACGGTCCGCATAGATATTCCCTACATTACGCGGCTACGCGACGAAATCCAGATCTACGAGCGTGACTTCAACAAGATGCGGGTCCGGGTACACATTGCGCCCCATACGCTGGAGATGGCGGCAATGTGGGCGGTGCTGACGCGGCTTGAAGAACCAAAAAAAGCTAACCTGAGTTTGCTCCAGAAACTCAAACTCTACAATGGGAAGACCCTTCCGGGCTTCACCGAAGACAACATCAAAGAACTTCGCAAAGAGGCCGACCGTGAAGGGATGGAAGGCATTAGCCCGCGATACATTCAGGATAAAATAAGCAATGCGCTGGTTATCTACCAGGAAGATGGCTACATCAACCCCTTTATGGTTTTGACCGAGCTAGAGACTGGATTGAAGAACCACGCGCTCATTACGAATGAGGAAGACCGCAAACATTACCGCGACTTGCTCTCGATTGTGCGCGATGAATATACTGAGATTGTGAAGAACGAAGTGCAACGAGCCATCAGTGCCGATGAGGAGGCTATCACCCGCCTGTGTGCCAACTACATTGACAACATCAAGGCCTACACGCAGCGCGAAAAACTGCGAAATAAATATACGGGGCAATATGAAGAACCCGATGAGCGTCTGATGCGGAGTATTGAGGAAAAAATAGATATACCCGAATCGCGCAAGGATGATTTCCGACGCGAGATTATGAACTACATCGGGGCCCTGGCGATTGAAAACAAGACATTTGACTATCGCACCAACGAACGGCTCCATACCGCGCTGGAACTGAAACTGTTTGAGGACCAGAAGGATAGCATCAAGCTAACCTCGCTCGTTTCGCAGGTGATAGACCGGGATACGCAGGAGAAAATAGACGTGGTGAAGAGCCGGCTAATGCGCGATTTTGGCTACAACGAGCAAAGTGCGACAGATGTTTTGAACTATGTTGCGAGTATCTTTGCCCGTGGCGATGTGCGAGACCGGCATTAGGCCCGATAGTCAGGCCCAATAGTCAGGCCCGATAGATGGGTAAGGGATGTTGCAATGCAACGAGTTGAACGTGATCTGAATCGTTTTCGACAGATTGTCCGCGGGAAGATAAAAAAAGACCTGCGGAAATATATGTCACACGGAGAGATGATCTCGCGGCAGGGGAAACGCTATGTCAGTATTCCCCTGCCTCAGATAGATATACCGCAGTTTCGCTATGGGACCAAACAGAGCGGTGGGGTAGGGCAGGGCGACGGCGAGGAAGGCACGCCGATTGCCCGCGGCGATGGCGAAGGGGGGGCGGGTGAGGCCGGCAGCGAACCCGGTGCCCACGCCCTCGAAGTGGATGTCACGTTGGAGGAGCTGGCGCAGATTCTGGGCGAGGAACTCCAGCTCCCCAACATTGAGCCAAAAGGCAAGAAAAACATCGTCAGCCAGAAAGACCGCTACAGTGGCATCCGCCGCACCGGCCCCGACTCGCTACGCCATTTCAAACGCACCTATCGTCATGCTCTGCGCCGGCAACTTGCTTCGGGAACCTACAACCCCGAAGACCCGCTTATTGTTCCTGTGCGCGAAGATATGCGCTATCGCTCCTGGAAAGAAGTGCTGAAGCCCGAAAGCAACGCCATTATTATTTATATGATGGATGTCTCCGGCTCGATGGGATCGGAGCAAAAAGAGCTGGTACGTATTATTGCCTTCTGGATTGAAACCTGGTTACGCTATCAATACAAGGGCATAGATATTCGCTACATTGTCCACGATGCGGCCGCACGAGAAGTGGACCAGGAAACGTTTTACCATATCCGCGAAGGCGGGGGAACAAAAATATCCTCAGCCTACCGCCTGGCCCACCGTTTGATAGAAGAACGCTACTCCCCCGATGAATGGAATATCTATTGCTTCCACTTCAGCGATGGGGACAACTGGGGGGGGGGCGATACCCGCGAGTGCATTCAACTGCTCCGCAAAGATCTGCTGCCCAAAGTCAACCTCTTCTGCTATGGACAGGTGCGCTCGCTCTATGGCTCCGGGCGGTTTTCCCACGATCTCGACGAATACATAGGCCGCGATGAGCGCGTTGTCATTAGCGAAATTATTGACCGCGAAGACATCTACGATGCCATCAAAAACTTTCTTGGAAAAGGACGGTGACAGCAATGAAAAATACCCGTTTGCCCCCGGACCTCGAAGCCGCCCGCCAGGAAATCGAAGGCTATGCCAATGACTATGGACTGGATTTCTACCCGATTCTCTATGAGGTGCTCGACTATCGCACACTCTACGAAACAGCCGCAATGGGGGGCTTCCCCGTGCGCTATCCTCACTGGCGGTTTGGCATGGAATACGACCAGATGCTCAAGGGGCACGTCTGGCTCGGCAGCACCATTTACGAAATGGTTATCAACACCAACCCTTCCTACGCCTATTTGCTGGAGGGGAACGAAACGATTACCCAGAAAATGGTGATGGCCCACGTCACCGCCCATGTGGATTTTTTCAAAAACAACCTCTGGTTTGCCCCCACCAACCGCAAGATGCTTGATGCAATGGCAAACCACGCCTCCCGCATTCAACGCATCATCGAACGGCAGGGCTACGAGGTCGTTGAAGATTTTATTGATACCTGTCTGTCTCTCGAAAACCTGATAGATTACCACGCCCCCTATATCAAGCGTCCTGAAGTGCAAACCAGACAACCAATTGTCGAAGAGGAGGAGGTCCTTGTTCCCGAAGGGCTGAAAGTTGAGCGTGAATACATGCGCGAATACATCAACCCGCCTGAATTTCTGGAGCAACAACAAAAACGACTGGATGATGAACGGTTGCGGCAAAAGCGGTTTCCCGAAAACCCGCAGAAAGATATTCTCCTCTTCTTGCTCAACTATGCACCGCTCGAACGCTGGCAACATACCATTCTGGAGATTATCCGCGATGAAGCCTACTACTTTGCCCCACAAGGGATGACGAAGATCATCAACGAAGGGTGGGCCAGTTTCTGGCACTCGGAGATAATGACAAAACGAGTCATCCAATCAGCCGATATTGTCAGCTTTGCCGATTTGCACAGCGGTGTTGTGGCCGCGGGTAGCGGGCGTATCAACCCCTACAAACTGGGGCTGGAGCTGCTGCGCGATATTGAGGACCGCTGGAACAAAGGCAAATTTGGCAAGGAGTATGCAAACTGTGACGATATTCGGGAAAAACGGAGCTGGGATAGGCAACTTGGGCTTGGGCGCAAGAAAATTTTCGAGGTGCGCCGGCTCTACAACGATGTCACGTTTATTGATGAGTTTCTAACCCCAGAATTTGTGGCAGAACACAAACTGTTCACCTTTCAATACAACCCCGATGCCGATCTCTACGAAATCGCCAGCCGCGAATTCAGACAGGTGAAAGAGAAATTGCTGTTTCAATTGACCAATCATGGGCAACCGTTCATCTTCATTGAAGATGCTAACTATAACAATCGCGGCGAGCTTTATCTGCGCCATCGCCATGAAAATGTGGATCTCAAGATGGACTATGCACGAGATACGTTGCGAAATGTGCAGAAACTCTGGGGGCGGCCCGTCTACCTGGAAACCGTGATAGACGACCGACGACGGTTGCTCTCGTTCGATGGACACGAGATCATTGAGCGACGGAGTGAGTAGGGGAGAGCAATTCCACGAGTCGCATCCCTCCTCCCCCGCGGTGGCTACGGTGCGCTCGCTGCTGGCCACCGCGGGACGATTGCTCCGCCCCACCAGCCCCACCCCCCGTCTCGATACCGAAATCCTCCTGGCGCATGTGCTGGCCTGGCCTCGCTCCCGCCTCATTGCCGAAACCGACTATGTTCCCGATGTGCCCCAGGTCGAAATGTTTTTCCACCTGGTGGACCGGCGGGCCCGCCATGAGCCAGTCGCCTACCTCGTGCATCAACGCGAGTTTTTCGGGTTTGAGCTATTCGTTGATGAGCGAGTGCTCATTCCGCGCCCCGAAACGGAACTGCTGGTAGAGCGGGTGCTGGCCTGGGCCCGCGCCCGGATGACTGCGCTGTCTGATGATGCGCCCCCTTGCGTGCTTGCCGATATTGGCACAGGCAGCGGAGCTATCGCCATTGCGCTTGCGCTCAACCTGCCCCCGGCCTTTTCCCAGATCTACGCAACGGATATTTCCGCCGAAGCCCTGGCCGTGGCCGCAACGAACCTCGCTCGCCACAGGGTTGAAGATCGGGTTACGCTGCGAGAAGGCGACCTGCTCACCCCCCTGCCCCCTGCGGGAGATTGCCTTGTGGCCAACCTGCCCTACCTGGCTCCGGGGCGGGCCGAGCCGGGCGTTTCCCGCTACGAACCGGCCCTCGCCCTCGATGGCGGCCCCGATGGACTGGCCCTCTATCGGCGGCTTATTGCCCAGTCCCCCCGCTGGCTCCGTCCGGGCGGGGCCCTCTTTCTCGAAATAGAGCCGCACCAGGCTTCTGAGATGGCCGCACTCATCCATGTTGCCTTTCCCACCGTATCGCTCACCTTGCATCGCGACCTGGCCGGGCACAAACGGGTTGTCGAAGCACACATCGAGGTATCGCAGAGCCAGAAATAGCACGAGAAAAACAAGCGCGCCTTCGTTCTACTAATACAGAACCTGAACCCATATGAGTTGTCGTACCGTTCCATGTGGTGTACAATATCAACATTAGTAATAACAGTGGTAATATCATCTATCTGTCATCTCTTTTCTTTGATCTCCCGTGTACCTTCCCGTTATAATGGTATAGGCAGGAGGGTACAGGTATGCTAGGTTTGTTTGTTACGCTCGGTATCACAATTCTCACGCTGATCGTTATCTTGCTCTGGTTCGTTCCGCACCTTATCCAGCAGCAAGCCAGTCTGGAACGCCAGGTACAGCAGTCTTCAGACGAAGCCGAACACCTGCGCGGTATCCTTTTTGATATAATACAAGAACAGGAAACGGTTTTGAAAGGCCAGGGCACAGCATATGGGCCAGGGCAGGGAGCAGAGAGGGGGCCAGAAAACCAGACACCGGCCGAGCAGGGCCCCTTTTTTGAAAACTCGCTGAGGGAACGAGATGGTGTTTGCCAGGCAGCAGCACCTTGCTCCTCTGAGCCGACTGATCTGCGCCTTCTCGAACAACGTATTCGTGATTTGCAAGAACAAATGGAAGCCCATATGGGAATAGCCCGGAAAAACGCCGAACAGGACAATGAATCCTGGGCCTATCTGCTCAGTTTGCTCAGTGCCATTCTCGAACGGCTCCAGACTGTCCCAACGGAATCGTCGGAAACGTTTCTGCATCTCCCAGTGAGTAACCCCCATGAGCGTCATTGTCATTAACAATCAGGTTGTCCACTACGAGGTATTTGGCCGCGGAAAACCAGTGCTTTTTCTCCACGGTTGGCTCGGAAGCTGGCGATATTGGTATCCTACTATCGAATTTGTGGGAGAGCACTTCCGAACGTATTCCTTCGATTTCTTCGGGTTTGGCGACTCGCGCCGCAATACCACCATCGAGAGTATTCAAAACTACTCCGAACAGGTGATACACTTCCTCAATGAAATGGGCATAGACCGCGTGTCGCTCGTGGGCCATTCGATGGGAGGGATGGTCGGGCTGAATACGGCCATCAACCACCCCGAACGGATAGATCGCGTCGCCACGGTGGGTGCCCCTATCCAGGGCACCTCGCTCTCGTGGCTGCTCAAGCTAACCGACATCTCCTTCTTTGCCCATGTTCTTGCCCGGTGGCCCTGGTTGCGCGGCAATCTGTTTCGCTTCTTCCTCACCGAGGGCGAGAAGACCGAAGTCCACGAAATTATTGTAGACAGCCTCAAATCGAGCGCAAACACCCTGCGCTCGGCGGTCCATTCAATGATGCGCACCGACCTGCGCCCGCAGCTTCCCCGCCTGCGCGTGCCCGCCCTCATTGTGCATGGACAGCGAGATGATATTGTTGATCCCCGCCAGGCAACCCTCTTCACTCCTATCCAGGGAGCCAGAGTGGTTATCATGAAAAATAGTCGCCACTTCCCGTTTCTTGATGAACCAGCATATTTTAATGAAACCTTGATGAGATTTCTGAACCATCACGATTCGTCGGACGACGCACCAACCGCGCTCTCGTCGCTACGGCAGACAGAAGCAATAGAATCTAATAATTTTTCACCAGCACAAGAACCATCCAACGGAACCGAATCTTGCAACTAGAACCTATTTCTGCTATTATCATAGCATTGTGGGGTATTGCTCTACTCACGCCAATAAGCAGAGGAGGTATAGGTGAATAGCAGTCTCCGAATCCCTATCCTCAAGATAGGGGATGTGTTAATTGCTTCTATCCAGACGGCTCTACACGATGCCTCAGCAGTGCAATTCAAGGATGATCTCTTGCAGAATATCCACGACACCAAAGCTCGTGGAGTCATTATTGACCTCACAGCTATAGATGTCGTGGATAGTTTTATCGGACGGATGATAGCAGATATTGCTTCAATGGCCGGGCTGATGGGGACCCATGTTGTGCTGACCGGGTTGCAGCCTGCCGTGGCGATTACGCTCGTTGAACTTGGTCTCGAGCTGCCCAATGTGCTCACTGCGCTCAATCTGGAAAAAGGCCTGGTTGTGATGCAAAACCAGACCACCAGTGATGCAAACGATGCTGAGGAGAGCAGCGATGACACAGGCTAAAGCGGCCATTATTAGCAGCGACCTGGATATTGTCATTGCCCGCACGCTGGCCCGCGATACGGCAAAGTCGCTTGGGTTTGGCCCCATTGACCAGGCCCGTATTGCAACTGCTGTCAGCGAACTGGCCCGCAACATCTTTCTCTATGCGGGCACCGGCAGTGTCACGGTACGAGCCGTCGAAAAACAGGGGCGAAAGGGAATCGAAATTGTATGCGAGGATAAGGGGCCTGGCATTGCCAACCTGGATGTTTCTATGCAGGATGGCTACAGTACATCCCGCGGGATGGGTATGGGGTTGCCGGGTGCAAGACGGTTGATGGATGAATTCGACATTAAGACGCAGGAGGGAGCAGGCACAACGATTACCTGTTGTAAATGGCGCACATAGTCCCCGGTATCTCTCTTGTGCCGGTAGTCCTCTGACGGTTATGCAGGCCGGTTGTCCAGGCGGTTGCATCGCTTTCCCTTCCCCCGAACGGACTGCGGGAATCGTTCCTCCTCATTTCCCTGCGAAATTTCCCTGCGAATTTCTCTTTCTTTTCCCCTTGCTTCTTGATGGGTGTGGCTCTGGCTCCCCTCTCCCGAATATCAACACGCAATAGGAACGAAAATAAGGCACCCACCAGGCATTGCACAACCCGGTGGGCACCTGATACCCAGGTAATTCAGTTTGCTGACAGTGGCTCCCGTCGGAACACCATAGGGAGAGCCAGGCTAGGCAACCGTTCGCGCCATGCGGCGGCGGGCCGAGTAGACCAGAGCCAGCACGTTGTAGACCATATGAAAGAGGTAGGTAAAGGGAAAGATGAGCAACAGGGTGACACCCAGAGCCGCGTGGACAAAGACGATATTTTCAACCAGATGCAACCGTGACACAATATCCACCCAGATGATGGAGAAGATGATGAGCCGGACAGCGACGCGATCCCACTTGGGCGTGCCAGTTGTGCGGATACCCCTGGCGGCTGTGTCTATGTCGTGGAGAATGGCCGATGCACCGCGGTTACGGAGCATGGTATAGACCATGTGCAGGTTGCCCACAACGGCCAGCACAAGAGCAAACGCCGTGAGCCACATAAAGGCTGTGCCCAACACATCGCCAAAGAGAAAATGGGCCTGGATCTCCTCGCCGCTCCCGAAAATGATAGCCGCGACATTGCCGGGCGAGTAGTTGTAGCTCTCGCTGGCATGCATGGCAACATCGGGAATGGTGTGGCCCAGAAGCATATGGGGAAACACGATGATTGTAGCAAGGGCGTAGCCGATTGCTTTGATGACAATGGCAATATGGTAGAGCATATAGCCGCGGTTCCAGGTCGGGTTGGCCCGGCGGTAGAAGTGGGTTATGGGGCCGAGCAGCACCTCTTTGACCCCGGCAAAGAAACCGATACGATCTGGGCCTCCCTCAAACTGCTTTGTCACCCCGCGATACCGCCGTTTGAGCGTTGCCGAAAGAAACCAGCGGCCCAGGTGGAGCGACAGCCCTCCGACGAAGACCACCACCGCAATAAACGTATACACATTTAACACTTGATACAGCGTTCCCATATTTTCTGCCTCCTGAAATGACTATTGTTTGTATCCTGTTTGCCTGCTATCGCTAACGGGCCATAATCGGCTTGGTCAGTGGCTTCTTGCGCGGGATGCATAGCTCAAGCACCTCCGACTCCATGATCTCGCGGAATTTGGCAAGCTGTGTCCAGACATCGGGGTTGACTTTGGCGTAGCGTTTGACCACATCGTCATTTTCCAACCAGGTGAGCACTCGCTCGGCCGTTTCGCGGTCGTGCAGCAACTGCGACATCTTGCCCGCCACGCTGTGCGCGGCAATGTATTCTTCGCTCTTGCCCTCAAAATGAGCCGGCATGCGGATACGCTCCAGTTCCCCACGTTTCTCCAGGGCCTTGACCATCGCATCATACACAACCTCAAACAGCATAATAGACATCCGCTCGCCCTCTTTGTTCAGGCTGTAGGTCTGGCAGGTGTCCTCAAGCGTGAGCACACAGACCACACAGGGCGTGGTGACATATTCAGCCCCGCTATCTTTAATCTGGTTGGCTTTGATGCTGGAGATCTTCCGTCGGGTTTCGCCATTCTCCGGCAACCGTAGCCCTCCCGCACCGCCGTTGCAACAGTAGTTATACTCACGGTTGGGGGTCATCTCCACAAAGTTTGTCGTCACATTGTTGAGCAAGTCGCGCATCATATCGGCCATGCCCGAAAGCCGCGTCGAGTGGCAGGGATCGTGCAGAGTGACACTGGTATCAACTTTCTCCACCGGCAGGGTACCATCTTCAATAAGGTTATTGATGAGCGGGTCAAACATGATCACGGGGTGGCTCAGGGGGCGGCCCAGGATTTCGGATGCATCACCGTACATCGTTCGTGTGTCGCACCCACATTCCACCACAAGGATTTTCTGCGCATTCAGCCGGTCGGCTTCCGCCTCCCAGTCTTCGAGGATCTTCTTCGTCAGACCGTGGTGAACGAGAATATGGTCGGCTTCGGTGCCAGTCTCTACAAGGTGCGAGGAGACTGTGTAGCTCACGCCCGCCGCATTGAGAATTTTCATCACTTTGGTTGCGTAGTCGGGAATTTTGGTATTGGCGGCAGAAGGGCAGACAAAGAGGATCTCTGCGTCCTGCACGTCTACAGGCATATCAACCCCCTCGGCGCACAGGAAGAGGGCATAGCGTCCCATCACTTTGGCCGGCTCCAGCCCGAAGCTATGCCCCACGGTTTCGAGGTTGTGGGCAATAGATTTCAGGGTGGCGTTTTCGTCCGACAGGCCAGCATCGCTGTAGGCGGCCCGCGCCAGACGCACCAGGCGGCGCGTGCTCAGCCCCACCGGGCACGAGAGCGTACAGCGGCCACACGAGGTACATTTCCAGAAATAGGGCATCCGATCACGCAAATCCTGCTCGGTCGGAACCTGAACATAGCCCAGTTTTGCCCCGACCTTTCCTTCCAGCGTCATCGTGCTCTTGTATATATCACGAAGAAAGTTGGTTTTGTAGGTCGGATGGAGTTTCTCATCATTGGTGCCGAGATACCAGGCGCAGGCATCCCCACACAGCTTACAGTCAATACAGGCTTCCAGATTGATAACATCCTCATCGGTGATATTGTGTTTCAATGAGTCTACAAACTTCTGGACCACAGCTTCCATAGCTTTTCTCCTTATGTAACATTTTCCGGGTTTCTTGACTTCTCGGTACGGCTCGATCCGCCAGATCTACCAGATACGATACCCTGGGAGGGTATGCACACCCGACAGATTGCCCACGCTACGAAGTCGGGGTAGGGAATTCAGTATCTGCGGGTTATCATTCTTATACCTGCGGATTATAGCATCCTGGATCTGATTTGTCAACCGGTTTTTTGTATCTCTGGCGTAACTTCCAATATGTTCTATAAACTCGGTTTTTTCAGGAAAAATACAGCGAAAGTGGAATCTTTACCTACGAAGCTGTTCACGAGGGAGGCAAAGGGCACGAAGAGTGTCGAGCGGGTTTCTGGTAGAGCTGCGGGAACGTGGTTAGATTTGAGAATCCGGGAAAATGGAAAAAATGAAAAAAACCCTTGCGATATTCCCAAAAGCATGGTATCATAAGTTTTTGTAGTCGGCAATGTTCTTTGCTGCTAAAGGCGATTGTGTCCTTAGGTTTGGTCGGGACAACACACATAATGCTCCCCTCCTGCCTTCCCTATCTGCCGCCTGGGAGGTAAGGATGGGCACGGAATGGGGACCCTGGTTTCACCAGTTTCAGCGATAGTTTTTCCTGCCGGAAGGGAAAGGAAAAACCAGCGAACCGGTGTTTTGTGTTTTCTTTTCCATACACCAAATATGCGCTCCTCGGTCGTTTGAGAAACAAACGGGTAGTAGGCCTGCCTGAATGAGAGGTAAGTATGTCCCCCTTGACAGAAACTGTTGTACTTCAACCATTGATCTCTCCATTGGATCGCGGATCAGATAGTCTGCATCGTCACCACATAGAGCGTCGTTCCTTCGCCAGCATTCACGATGCTATTATGGTCCCACGGCTGATCGAAACACAGTTGAAAAGTTTTGAGTGGTTTCAGCGTGATGGTTTGCGGGAGCTGTTTGAGGAAATCTCTCCCATAACGGATTTCACGGGAAAAAACCTGGAACTCCGGTTCCTGGACTATTTGTTTGGTGAACCCCGCTATACCGAGTTTGAATGCCGGGAACGCGACCTGACCTACGCTGCCCCGCTCCGGGTCAATGTCTGGCTAGACATTCTCAATGAGCATTTTCTCGGAAATTCCAAAACGGTCCGCTCAGATTTCAACCTGTCGGAAGATGAAAAAGTAACACTTCAGGTAAAAGCGCAACGAGATTGCTACCTGACGGTAAGCACCAACTTTGCCCGTTCAAGTGTCGGAACCCTGATGTTGGAAGTCTACGATGAGCAGGATGTCCTCTGCCAGAATGCAGAAATTCGCTCATCGAAAATCGGGGAACTCTCCTACTATGATCACTCGTGGCATGCCGTTGCCGGGCAGAGCTACCGGGTAGACCTGATTGCAACGGGACGCGCAGTGGGAAATGTCGCCATTGTCGAGCGCAAGACCAGCGAACTGTTTCTCGGCGATTTCCCGATTATGACCGAGAATGGAACCTTTATTTACAATGGAGCCGAGCGGGTCGTCGTTTCGCAGCTTATTCGCTCGCCAGGTGTCTACTTCAAACAGGAAAAAGATTTGACCAGTGGACGCTCGCTCTACTCCGCCAAACTTATCCCAAACCGCGGAGCCTGGCTGGAGTTTGAAACCAACAAGCGCGATGTTATCTCGGTAAAAGTTGACCGCAAGCGGAAACTACCAGTAACAATTTTGCTGCGAGCCATTCATGCCTGGGTGAACGATGAACACACCGGCGAGTGGCGATGGGTGCCGGACAATCAGCTTGAGCAATATGGGCGCGATGAGCACATTATCGAAATGCTGCAACACGTTGACACCGAGGAAGACCATCTCTACATCCGCTCCACGCTCGACAAAGATTCGGCCCACCACGCCCGCGACGCGCTGATGGAACTCTACAAGCGGCTCCGCCCCGGCGACCCACCCACGCTGGAAAATGCGCGATCCTTAATTGAGTCACTGCTGTTCAACCCCCGCCGCTACGACCTGGCAAAAGTCGGGCGATACAAACTCAACAAGAATCTCTGGGAACGCCACGACACCACGAAAGAACGCGACGACACGCCCGACCTGCTGGCCGATGCGGCTCCCATGGACCGTGTCTTGCTCCCCAGAGATATTTACAAAATTGTTGAATGGATTATCCGACTGAACAATGGGGAAGGCAAAGCCGACGACATTGACCACCTCGGCAACCGACGGGTCCGCACCGTTGGCGAGCTTATCCAACAGCAATTTCGCGTCGGGCTACTGCGAATGGAGCGTGTCATCAAGGAGCGGATGAGTCTGCAAGATACGGAGGGAGCAACGCCCAACGGGTTGATCAACATTCGCCCCGTCGTCGCGGCCATGCGCGAATTTTTCGGGGGGAGCCAGCTCTCCCAGTTTATGGACCAGACCAACCCGCTCGCAGAATTGACCAACAAGCGGCGATTGTCAGCCCTGGGGCCGGGCGGTCTCAGTCGCGACCGCGCTGGCTTCGAGGTGCGCGACGTTCACCACAGCCACTATGGGCGCATCTGCCCTGTGGAAACCCCCGAAGGCCCGAACATTGGCTTGATCGGGACGATGAGCACCTTTGCTCGCGTTAATGAGATGGGATTTCTCGAAACCCCCTACCGCAAAGTCCACACCCATATTGAAAATGCTCCGCTCTGGCTGGAGCGGGGGCGGGTCACCCGCGATGTGCGCGACCTGCGTACTGACGAACTGATTGCCGCGGTAGGCGAACCGATAGACGAACAAAAAGCCCGGCATATTGCCGTCAGTCTGCTGCGAGGACAATTTCTTGGTGAAGATATGCGAAATCCGGAGACGGGCGACATTGAAATATCCCACCGGGAAACCATCATCAATGCTGAAACTGGCGAAAAAGAAACACGCTACCGCGAGATCAACCGCGAACTGGCCGAGCAACTTGTCCAGTATCCCTACAAGCGCATCAAGATCCGCCCGGTCGTCTCGCGGGAAGTCCACTACCTGAGTGCCGACGAAGAAGACAAATTCATCATTGTACAGGCCAACGCCCCCATTGATGATTACGGACGGTTCCTCGTTGAGATGGTCTCCTGCCGTTCCAGCGAGATATTCCTGAAGGAAAACATCGAGCGGGTGCATTATATGGACGTGTCGCCAAAACAGGTGGTCAGCGTGAGCACGGCCCTTATCCCCTTCCTGGAACACGACGACGCAAACCGCGCATTGATGGGATCGAACATGCAGCGGCAGGCTGTGCCGCTGCTGCGCCCCGACGCGCCCATTGTTGGCACAGGGATGGAAAGCATGGCGGCCCGCGATAGTGGGCAGGTTGTGGTGTCCCGAAAAGATGGCTACATCCATAGTGCAACGAGCGAGAAAATTGTGTGTTGCGAGGAACACTCCATTGAAGCGGTGCGGCGTATCGTTGAGCAGAACATTCGCCCCGATTTCGACGAGGACTTCATCGCTCCCCAGACTGGCGAACTCATTGCCTCAACAGGAATGGAAATCAACCACGAACTGGTTGATCGGCTGGAACGGGCCGGGGTGCGAAAACTCAAAATCCGCATCCCCTACCGTCTCCGCAAGTTTATGCGCAGCAACCAGGATACCTGTATCAATCAGCGTCCCATCCTTTCCCGTGGAATGCATGTGCGGGCGGGCGACATTATCGCCGACAGCAGCAGCACCGACAACGGCGAGCTGGCTCTTGGGCAAAATGTGCTGGTTGCCTACATGCCCTGGGAAGGCGGAAACTTTGAGGACGCTATCCTGGTCAGCGAACGGCTTGTGCGCGAGGACATCTTTACCAGTATCCACATTGAGAAATATGAAATCGAAGCGCGGGATACCAAACTTGGACCAGAAGAAATCACCCGCGATATTCCCAATGTGGGGCAAGATAGCCTGCGAAACCTGGACGACCGCGGCATTATCTATGTCGGGGCCGAGGTGCAGCCGAACGATATTCTCGTTGGCAAAATTACGCCAAAAGGGGAAACCGACCTGACCGCCGAAGAGCGGCTCCTGCGGGCCATCTTTGGTGAAAAAGCGCGCGAAGTGAAAGATAGCAGTTTGCGCGTTCCCAATGGCGTGCGCGGTAAGGTGATTGATGTCAAAGTCTTTAGCCGGGCCGAGGGAGCCGAATTGCCGGTCGGGGTCAACCAGACCGTGCGGGTGCTCCTGTGCCAGAAGCGCAAAATTAGCGCGGGCGACAAGATGGCGGGCCGCCACGGAAACAAAGGCGTGGTCAGCCGCATTTTGCCGATTGAAGATATGCCCTTTTTGCCCGATGGTCAGCCGGTTGACATTATCTTGAACCCCATCGGTGTCCCAAGTCGTATGAACATCGGGCAGATTCTCGAAGCCCACCTGGGATGGGCCGCCGCTCGCTTCGGCGTGCGTGTAGCAACACCTGTTTTTGATGGGGCCAACGAGCACCAGATAAAAGAGTTGCTTGGGCAGGTTGGCTTGCCAGAAGACGGTAAAGTGACCCTCTACGACGGACGGACTGGCGCACCATTTGATCATCCCGTAACCGTGGGCTACGTATATATGCTCAAACTGGCCCACCTGGTTGAGGACAAAATCCACGCCCGGAGTACCGGCCCCTACAGCCTGGTCACACAACAACCGCTCGGCGGAAAAGCTCAGTTTGGTGGGCAACGGTTCGGCGAAATGGAAGTCTGGGCCCTCGAAGCCTACGGCGCAGCCTACACCCTGCAAGAAATGCTGACCGTGAAATCGGACGACGTGGTTGGCCGCGTCAAAACCTACGAAGCCATCGTTAAGGGCGAACCCATCCAGGAGGCTGGTGTCCCCGAAAGTTTCAAAGTGCTGATCAAAGAACTCCAATCGCTCGGCCTGAGCGTTGATGTGCTCACAGAAGACGAACGCTCGCTCGAACTTGCTGACGATGTAGATAGCGGCGATATGGCGGCCCTTGATGGCATCAACTTGAGTGGCATGGAGCGGGGCGAGTTTTAGGGAGGAACACCAATGCTTGAAATAAATGATTTTAACGCCATTCGTATCAGTCTTGCCTCGCCAGAGGACATCTACTCGTGGTCGTATGGCGAGGTGACAAAACCAGAGACTATTAACTATCGCACGCTGAAGCCAGAACGCGATGGCTTGTTCTGTGAGCGAATTTTTGGTCCCTCAAAGGACTGGGAATGCTACTGCGGCAAATACAAGCGCGTGCGCTACAAAGGGGTTGTTTGCGACAAGTGTGGGGTTGAGGTGACACGCTCAAAGGTGCGGCGCGACCGCATGGGGCATATTTTGCTCTCCTCCCCCGTCAGCCATATCTGGTTTGTCAAGGGTACGCCCTCGCGTTTGGGGTTGCTGCTCGACATCAGCCCGCGCAACTTGGAGCGTGTCATCTACTTCGCTGCCTATATCATCTCCCAGGTAGATGAGGAAAAACGACAGCTCCTGATTGAACAGATCCAGCAGGAATATGCGCAGAAACGTGAGCAACTGTTGCAGGATGAAGAAGATCGCCGACAGGAACTCTCCTCGCAACACTCCCAGGTACTCGACGCAGTAGAACGCGACCGCAACAGCACGCGGATGCGCCTGGAAGAAGAATATCGCGCACGAATCGAGGAGATTGCAGAGCGGGCCCAGCAGCTCCGCGATGAGATAGAAGAACAGATTGGCAAGCGCGTTGAGGAAGACCTGTTCTTTGAAAAGGAACTCCTGCTTGAAGAAGGAGAAACGATCAATGAAGCTGTTCTTGACCAGATTGACGACTTGCTCGACCGCGAGCGCGAAGCCCTCGAAGCCACGCTCAGCCGCGAAATTAGCAACGCGGAACTGACCGCCGATGCGGACCGCCAACGCCGCGAAAACGAATCGGCTGAAGAAGAAGAACGGTTTCAAAAGATGCAGCAGCGCAATATAGACACGCTCCTTGCCGAAGAGAAAGAAAAACTCGACCAGATTGAGATGCTGAAGGTGCGACGGGTCTTGAGCGAAACAGAGTATCGCGTCTTGCGCGACGTTGCCCCCGCCGTGTTTCAGGCCGATATGGGGGCAGGAGCCGTGCGCGAAATCGTCTCAACTATTGACCTTGATACGCTGGCAATAGCCCTGCAAGAAGAGATACAGAATACGACCGGGCAGCGTCGCAAGCGGGCCACCAAACGGCTCCGCGTGGTTGAGAAGTTTCGCAAGAGCGGTAACAAGCCAGAATGGATGATCCTCAAAATCCTGCCGGTCATCCCGCCCGACTTGCGCCCGATGGTCCAACTCGATGGGGGACGCTTTGCAACCAGCGACCTGAACGACCTCTACCGCCGCGTGATCAACCGGAACAATCGGCTCAAGCGACTGATGGAACTCAACGCCCCGGAAATCATTGTCCGCAACGAAAAGCGTATGTTGCAAGAAGCGGTGGATGCGCTCATTGACAATGGACGGCGGGGCCGCGCCGTGAGCGGCAAGGGCAAACACCGTCTCAAGAGTTTGAGCGATATGCTCAAGGGCAAGCAAGGGCGGTTTCGCCAGAATTTGCTCGGAAAACGGGTAGACTATAGCGGGCGGTCCGTTATCGTGGTGGGGCCAAATTTGCAGCTTCACCAGTGCGGATTGCCCAAGAAGATGGCCCTGGAACTCTTCAAACCGTTTGTGATGCGCCGCCTTGTCGAAAAAGGCTTTGCCCACAATATCAAGAGTGCCAAGCGGATTGTCGAGCGGGTGCGCCCCGAAGTGTGGGATGTGCTGGAAGAAGTCATTGAAGATTACCTCGTGCTGCTCAACCGTGCGCCATCGCTCCACCGCCTCTCCATCCAGGCATTTGAAGCCAAACTCATTGAGGGGAGCGCGATACAGCTCCACCCGCTGGTGTGTGCGGCCTTCAATGCCGACTTCGACGGCGACCAGATGGCCGTGCATGTGCCGCTCTCGAAGCCGGCCCAGGAAGAAGCCCGAACCCGCATGTTGAGCACCTACAACCTGCTCAGCCCGGCCCACGGCGAACCCGTCATCACCCCTTCGCAGGATATTGTTCTAGGGTGCTACTACCTCACCATGGCCCAGGAGAGCGATGAGGACCCGGCGGAATGGAGAGGCAAGAAGTTTGAAAGCCCGGCCGAGGCCATGCTGGCCTATGACAAAAAGCTGGTCGGGGTGCAGGACATTATCACTATTATCATAGACGAAGCCGACCTGCTCCGATTTGATTATGCAGAATATAACAAATATCATAATCAGGTCAACTGGCAGGCCCTCGACTCGGTGCAGGACTTGATGTACCAGTTTGAGAACAAAGCGGTTTCGCAGACCTTGAACCTGGAGAAGGTGGTACGCGGGAACGACCTCAAGACGAAGGTGCTTGAGGGCCGACGAGCTATTCTGCTGGAGACAACCATTGGACGGTTGATTTTCAATAGTGCGCTGCTTCCCCCGCTCCGCTTCCACAATCGCTTGATTGCCAAAAAGGGGTTGAAAGAGATTATCGCCGAGTGCTACAAGTATTACACCAATGTCAAAAACGTCTCGCCCGAATATCTGGAGATATTTCGCAGGCAGCACAAAAACCGTCCTATTCAAGAGCTGGTTCGGCTCTTCGGGTCGGAGATGACAGCAATGCAGGCTGATTTGATCAAGCGGCTTGGCTTTACCTACGCAACCCTGGGCGGCATGACCATTGGCATTGAAGATATTGAAGTGCCAGACGCAAAGTATCCCATCATCGAAGAGGCGGAAAGTCGCGTTATTGACGTGGAAAAGCAGTTTCGTCGTGGCATGATTACGCAAGATGAACGCTATCGCAATGTGGTTGAAATCTGGCAAAAGGTGACAAAAGATGTCACCGAAGCCGTGCGAAACAATCTCTGCCCATCCGGGCCGGTGTCCATGATGGCCGTCAGCGGAGCACGAGGGAATATCAACCAGATTAGCCAGATGGCCGGGATGCGTGGACTGATGTCGGACCCCACTGGACGAATCATCGAGTTGCCCATCAAGGCGAACTTCCGCGAAGGGCTGTCGGTGCTGGAGTATTTTGTTTCGACCCACGGCGGGCGGAAGGGACTGGCCGACACTGCGCTGCGCACTGCCGATGCAGGCTATCTCACCCGGCGGCTGGTTGACGTGGCCCAGGACGTTATCGTGACGATTGAGGATTGTGGCACGACCGAGGGGATGTGGCTTCACAAGAACGACGATGCCGACGTGATGGAAGGGCTTGAAAAACGGCTTGTTGGTCGGGTGCTAGCCGCTCCAGTCATCCACCCCCAGAGCGGTGAGGTGTTGTGCGAACGGGGCATAGAGATTGATGAGGAACTGGCGTATTACTTTACCCAGGAGATGGACATCCATTCCTTCTATGTCCGGACCTCTCTCGCATGCCGTTCGGAGCATGGAATCTGCCAACTCTGCTACGGGCGCAATCTGGCAACAGGCAAACTGGTTGAAATAGGCGAAGCCGTCGGGATCATTGCGGCCCAATCCATTGGCGAACCAGGCACACAGCTCACGCTCCGCACCTTCCACACGGGTGGGGTGGCCAGTGCCGACGATATTACCCAGGGTCTTCCCCGTATACAGGAAATCTTCGAGGCCCGCTCGCCCAAAGGCCGCGCCCTTCTGGCCGAAATCGAAGGGACCGTTAATATCATTAAAGAAGAAGACGGTGTGCGCAAGGTGCGTATTGCATCCAACGAAGTCTATACCGAAGAGTATCGTATTCCCGAAGACTATGAGCGAAAGGTGGATAGCGAAGATGAAGTGGTTGAAGGCGAGGTGCTGGCCGAAACCAACCGCAGCGATAGCAACGATCCGCCGATTGTCTCCCGGTTGCAAGGGATTGTCCATGTGTATGATGGACGGATTGTCGTCAGTCAGAAAGATCCCGAAGAGTGCGAACTTGTTCTCTCGCACACGGCCCGTCTGAACATTGAAGATGGCGAGCAGGTGGTCGCCGGGCAAAAGCTGACCGACGGAAGCGCAGACCCGCAAGAGTTGCTGGCCTTTCAGGGCAAAGATGCCGTGCAGCGGTATCTCGTCAACGAGGCACAAAAAGTCTATCGGAGCCAGGGGGTCAACATCAACGATAAGCACGTTGAGGTGATTGTGCGCCAGATGCTCCGCCGTGTGCGGATTGAGGAGCCAGGCGATACGGGCATGCTGCCAAACGAACTGGTTGAAGTGTTTGAGTTCAAGCGGCTTAATGAAGAAATGGTGAGCCAGGGGGGAGATCCGGCCATTGCAACCACCGTCCTGCTCGGTATCACCAAAGCCTCGCTCAATACCGATAGCTTTCTCTCGGCGGCTTCCTTCCAGGAAACAACGCGCGTGCTGACCGAAGCGGCTATCAATGGTAGTGTGGATTACCTGCGCGGGTTGAAGGAAAATGTGGTTATCGGGAAACTGATACCAGCTGGCACTGGCATTCAAAAACGGCTGGATTTCTTGAAAAAGCCGCTACCGGCTGATATACAGCAGATGCTGGCAGAAGAACAACGGCAAGAAATGTCCGGAAATGGCGATGGGGCTGCACTGACTGATGAGGCCGAACAGGCCCGGTCCTTGCTTGGGATGGGACTCGATGCCAGCGATATGGAAACAATAAACATAGATCGAGAAGAGGCCGAGTGGCAGTTGCAAGGAGATACTGATCAGGAAAAAGAACCGGACGTTGACCCCGAACTTGCCGACGCACTCAGGGTTTTGCTTGGGACTGGAGACAACCAGGACAATGACCAGGACAATGACCAGGACAATGAACCGGAGCAGGAAAATGCGTGGCAACTAACCCGCGAAGAAACGGGATCATCCTATGGTGATGACAATTGAAACGCTGGTTCAGGCGTGCTCTGAGCAGATAGAAGCCCGCCACCAGGCCCGCGAGGAAGCTCTGACTATATCGCGGGCCCTGGTGCGGCTATGCGCCAATACTATCCGGACGGCTCATCGTTCGCGCTTCGATGAGGCCGCCCCGCTCCTGCGCGAAGCCGATGCAACCGCAGCGCGGCTCTACGCTGGTGTTGTGGATGTGCCGGAGTTGTTTGCTGCTGGCTATGTGCAGGATGCGTTCAAGGAATATGTCGAAGCATCCTTGCTATCTGCGTTTTTGCTTGGCCACGAGGTGCCTTCGGCCTCGCAGCTCCGGACCGAACCGGCTACCTATCTCAATGGGCTGGCGGAGGCGGCCAGCGAGTTGCGCCGGGCCATTCTTGACCGGCTGCGTCGCAACGAATTTGAGCAGGTTGAGCCGTTTCTCGATATTATGGACGAGGTGTATACCCTGTTGATAACGGTTGATTTTCCCGAAGCCCTGACCGGCGGGCTACGGCGAACAACCGATGCGCTGCGGGCTGTATTGGAACGAACCCGCGGCGATGTGACAACGGCCATCCGCCAGGAGCAGCTACGAGCGGCCCTGGAGGGATTGGAGGCAAGGTTCAGTGAGACAATACCACCAGCAAACGCCCCCTACCCCGGATAATCAGCTTGCCGGCCTGGGGACCGCAGCGTTGCCCGCTGCCGTGCTCAAGGCTATAACAAGCTGTGCGGATGCTTGCCGGAGCACGCTAAGAAATCTGGAGCATGAGCACGATGCACTCCGCCTGGCCCTCGACCGGCGCATCCGTGCGGCCCCCGATGGGCCGGTACGGCGGCTCTGCGCAGTAGATGGCTCGCACGCCATTGTTCCCGCGGCCGGGGCGGCGTTTGCGGCGGTGGCAGCAGTGGCGGTTGAAGAGGATGCCCTGACCGATCAAGAGGTGCTGGTGCAGCTCTTGCCTCCCGTTGAAGAACTGGAGGGTATTCTGGGGGGGGTGCGCTGCATCCTGGAGCTGCGGTTGATAGCACGGCGGCTCCGCACCACCACAAGCGGGCTATTTGTGCTCGACGGGTCGTTTTATTCCATGCTGCTCGAAATCAACCGGCTGCTGGTGCGCTATGCCCAGGACCACCGCCGCGAGCATCCTCCGGTCTGGTGGGAGTTCTTCCGCCCGCTCATCGAGGCCTTTTTTCGAGAGGAAGACTGGCGGCTCGTGCTCGAAAGCCGCCGCGCTATTGCCCATTCCAAGTCGGCAACATCGGCAGACGAGGTGGCGATGATTGCCCCCCACCTGAGCGGGACCATTTCCGACCGCTCGCTCTGGAGCAGTGTGCTCTATGCAGGCGAATATTCGCTCCCTGTTCCGCTCATTCGCGAAGATCGTTCCCACCTGCTCACGGGCTACCGTAGCCCTTCGTATGCCGACTTTCAGACCTGCCGGATGGCTATTGAACACGGCTACGGACAACTTTATGTGCTCTACTATCGCCCCGACGCAGTTGGCCCGGCCTACCGCCTGGAGCTACCCGCCGCCTTGATAACCCGTGAACCACTGGGGGCTGTGCTGGCCACCTTCCGCAATGCGCTGCGGGTATGCACGGTGCAAGAGCCGCTCCCCCAGTTTCTCGCCGATGCCATCTGCCGCCAGCTTCACCACGCCCTGGCCGCAACTGCCGAAGGGGCCCGCACCACGCTGCAACACGAGTTTGACCTGGCCGTTGTCCAACGCTACCTGGGCCCCTACCGTACCCCCCGCGGGTAGCCGGGGCAGGTTTACCCTGGAGCGCGGGTATCTTGCCCGCCCGGATGCAAGCGAGACGCTTGCGATCCCAGGGAGTAGGGATTGCCCGAACCCAGTGAACGCTTACATTGCAATTTTCCCAGATCTGCATACAATAGGGGCTATGCATGAATTGCCAGTTGTTGAGAGCATCCTGGAAATTGTCACCACCACCGCCCGGCAGTCCGGGGCAAGGCGGGTCACATCAATCGAAATCGTCATAGGCGAACTCAGCAGCTTTGTGGATGATTCGATCCAGTTCTACTTTGACATCTTGAGCCAGCAGACTCTCGCCGAAGGAGCACAACTTCATTTCCGCCGTGTGCCGGGCACGGCGCAGTGTTGGGAGTGTGGCGGCCAGTTCGAGGTGCATGTCCCACTGATGCCGCTTTGCCCCACCTGCGGGAGCGCACGGTTGCAGGTGTGGGGGGGCGATGCGTGCTCCGTGGAAAGCATTGAGATTGAGACCGGAACAGAAACCAGACCAGAAAATGCTGGATAACATCAAAGAGTTCAAAGAGTGGACGATAGTATGCATAGAATAGAGAGGTAAGCGCACGATGAAAATTCCTGTCGTTAGAAAAATCTTGAGTGCCAATGATCAGGTAGCGGCAAACAACCGCACAACCTTCGACACGGCCAATGTATTTGTTGTCAATGTTATGGCTTCGCCGGGGGCAGGCAAAACAAGCCTCATCCTCTCGACTATCGAACACCTTCCCGACGACATCCGCCCCGGTGTCATCGAGGGCGACCTGGCCTCAAGCATAGATGCGGACACCATCGCTGAGCGGGGTATTCCCGTGGTGCAGATCAATACCGGCGGGAGTTGCCACCTCGACGCTTCGATGCTCCAATCGGCCCTGCCGAGTTTCCCCCTTCAGGATGTCAACCTGCTCTTCATTGAGAATGTGGGCAATCTGGTTTGTCCGGCCAGTTTTGCGCTTGGGGCCAATCTTTCCGTGGTTGTTTCCAGTATGACCGAGGGGCACGACAAACCCTATAAATACCCGAAGATGTTTTCCACGGTCAATGGGGTTGTGCTGAACAAAGCCGATCTGACCGAGGTTTTTCAGTTTGATGTTGACTATTTTCGGCGCGGGGTTGAGATGGTCAATGCCGACGTGCCCTTCTTCGTCCTCTCCTGCCGCACCGGTGAGGGGGTAGGGGAGTGGACCGCCTGGCTGGTCGAACAGATGCGAACCCTGATGCAGGCCGAGGGTGCGGCGCGTTCTCAAGAGCGCGTGGTTTCCCACCACTGATAGCTATTGCTTGATAGCTATTGCTTGATAGCTATCGCTTGATGCCTATCACTAATACCATAAAACCAGGAAACAAACCTCAATGCGAAGAACCAGAATTATCGCCACGATAGGGCCGGCCAGCAATACACCGGAGACCATAGCCCGTCTCCTCGAAGCTGGCATGGATGTTGCACGCTTGAATTTTTCCCACGGCACGCATGAGTATCACGCCCACAGCATCGCCCTACTGCGTGAGGCAGCGAGAGAGGCAGGCCGCCCCCTGGCCATCCTCCAGGATTTGCAGGGGCCAAAAATTCGCACCGGCCCGCTCACCGACGGGCAGCCGGTGCAGCTTGTAGCGGGGACCCTCTTTGCCATTACCACGAAAGAGATGACCGCCGGCACAGCATCCCGCGTCAGCACCACCTACAAAGCCCTCCCGCGTGATGTCCACCGTGGCGACCGTATCCTCATCTCCGATGGGCTTATCGAGCTACAGGTGCTCGACACGAGCGAGGACGAGGTGCAGACAGAAGTTGTGGTCGGGGGGGAGCTACGCGAGAAACAGGGTATCAACCTGCCCGGTGTCAATGTTAGCTCCCCTTCGCTCACCATGAAAGATGTGCTCGACCTGGAGTTTGGACTGGAGCACGAGGTAGACTATATCGCACTCTCGTTTGTGCGGCGGGCCGACGACATTGTAGACATCAAAGAGCGCATCGCGGCGGCGGGCAAAAATACGCCGGTCGTGGCGAAAATTGAAAAGCCCGAAGCCCTGGATGATCTCGATGAAATTCTGCGTCTGAGCGATGCAGTGATGGTTGCAAGGGGCGACCTCGGTGTTGAGATCCCCACCGAGCAGGTCCCCCCCGTGCAGAAGCAGATCATTGAGGCCTGCAACCAGGCCGGTATCCCCGTGATTACCGCCACGCAGATGCTCGACTCGATGATCCGCAACCCCCGCCCCACCCGCGCCGAAGCCAGCGATGTCGCCAACGCCATTTTCGACGGAACCGACGCAGTAATGCTCAGCGGCGAAACGGCCAGCGGGAACTACCCGGTTGCGTCGGTTCGGATGATGGCCAGCATCATCGAAGCCGCTGAGAAAAGCGGACGGCAGCAGGAACGCGCCCTCTCCCCCGTACTGCACATCGAACCCGACGGGACCATTGCCCAGGCCATCAGTGCGGCAACCCGCGCCATCGTTGCAGCCATGCCCATCCACGCCATTGTTGCTCTGACGCTCACAGGGAACACGGCCCGCCTGGTGTCGCGCCAGCGGCCCGCCGTGCCCATCCTGGCCTGCACCCCCTGGGAAACAACCTACCGACGCATGAACCTGCTCTGGGGCGTGACCCCCGTCATGGTGCCCTACACCGACCGTCTGTTAAAGGTGAGCCGGCATGTCTACGAAACGCTGGTATCAAACCACTTTGCCAACCCCGACGATATGGTTATCTTGATTGGCGGGCACCCCCTCGCCACGCTTGGCTCAACCAACTTTATCAAGATTGTCCGGGTGGATTCAATGGACACAACGGCGACAGAAGCGGCCCTGGAGGAAGGTGAGCAACTCCCCCCGACGTGGGACCCAACATGGGGATAGACGGAGGAATAGCGGAGAAAAAGACGCTTTCACGGCTGCTTGCCTTCAGGCGCGGAAGCCCAGGAGCTTTAGCCCTGGGAGGAAGCACCAAGCTTCAGCGGCTTCAGCCCATTGCCAAAGCCCTGCCTTTCTGCTAGAATATGCACAGGTGTGCGTGGACACTCGTGCAAACGAGCCAACGGTTCTTGCACCTGCACCTTAGTAACTGAACATTGCTGGTTCGGGCAGGAAAGCGTCTGCCCGGTAAAATGGTCAACGTGTCCTGTCGGACAGACCCATTCAGGGCCGGCTGTCAGCCCGCCTATTGTCTCGGAGACGGCGTTGCCGTCGCGCCAGGGACAAGCCCACCCGCTTTAGCGGTGGGTAGCTGACTCTCGTGAAGTTGTTCCTCCCCTCACCTGTCCTCCCCCCCGGTGGGGGGAGGAAAAGGATTGGGAGCTAAAAACCAGCGCAAAAAACCTGGATATGCTAGATATGCTGGTCGCCCGGCTTCCAGTCGGCCGCACACATGCCACCGCTCTGCAACGCACACAACACCCGCAGCGTTTCATCTACACTGCGGCCAATGTTTTCCGTATGAACAACCGAATACTTGAGGGTTCCCTCCGGGTCAATGATGAACATCCCGCGCAACGCATAGCCCTCATCCTCAACCAGCACACCATAGCTTTGAGAAACAGCGTGGGTCATATCAGAAGCCAGCGGATATTTGAGGCCAGCAATGCCGCCCTTGTCCCGCGGTGTATCCATCCACGCCTTGTGCGAAAAGACCGAATCGGTTGAAACACCAAGAATATCGGTATCAAGTTTGACAAATTCTTCGTAGCGGTCGGAGAGCGCGAGAAGCTCGGTGGGACAAACGAAGGTGAAATCAAGCGGATAGAAAAACAGGATAAGCCACTTTCGCCTGTTCATATAGTCCTGGAGAGAAACTTTTGCGTCGAGCATTGTCTCGGTTGTGTGCATCCGAAACGAGGGGGCCGGCTGGCCAACACAGGCACAGTCTCCTGACCACTCGTACTCGTCGTGACAGGTACATCCCATATGGTAGACTCCTTCTATTGATTCAAAATAAAGATATGAAGATACATGCGTTAGATGCTCTAGAGCAGTATAGCGAAGGTAGGCCGGAAATGCAAATATCCTTCCCCTCAAGGTGGGTTCAGGGTTCGGGGTTTGGGGTTCGGGGAGCGCGGGTATCTTGCCCGCCCGGATGCAAGCAGGACGCTTGCGCTCCCAGAGGATTACATCCAAACGTGAACAGGTATTTCCCCTCCCTCCCTGGAGTGAAATTTGCCGCCGTGCTCGTCGCGTTCTTGCTGGCGGTTGTGGTGTTTCCGCAGCCGGCACGGGCTGAAAGTGGCCTGCGTTGCTTTGCCGAAACTGGCCTCTGTATGCGCGGGCGCATCCGCGAGTTCTGGGAGCAAAATGGCGGACTCACGGTCTTTGGCCTGCCCATTACCCCGCAGCAGCGCGAAACTGTGGAAGGGAAAGCGGTCTATGTTCAGTGGTTTGAGCGCAACCGCATTGAGCTACACCCCCACAATGCCCCTCCCTACGATGTGCTGCTTGGGCGGCTTGGGGGAGACCGCATAGAGCAACGCACCCGGAGCCGCTCCGTTGCTCCCGGCGGAGATACGTCGCCCCCCCCTACCGTATCCCTCCCGAATGATGATTCCTGCCGCTTCTTTGCCGAAACCGGCTTCTCGGTGTGTGGCGAGTTTCTGGCGGCGTGGCGGGCCCACGGGCTGGAGCTAGACAACGTGGCGGGAACCAGCAAGGCCGAGAGCCTGGCCCTTTTCGGGCTACCGCTGACTGAGCCGCGCACCGAAATGCTTGAGGATGGGAAGGAGTATACCGTCCAGTGGTTCGAACGGGCGCGGTTTGAGCAACACCCGGAGCCGGGCACACCTCGCCGCGTCCAGTTTGGCTTGCTTGGCAGCGAACAGCTTGGCCAGGCCTGGCAGGATTACCCCCGTTTCGAGAGTAGCGCGTGCCCGTTTCGCGTGCCTGGAGATCTGACCATTGAATGTGGCTATCTCACAGTGCCGGAAGACCGGAGCCAGCCGGACAGCCGGATGATCCAGCTTGCCGTGGCCCGTGTCCCTACCCGCAGCGCAACCCCGGCCCCCGACCCACTCATCTACCTCTCCGGCGGGCCCGGCAGTGCGGCCCTGGTCCACACTGTCACCTATGCACGGGGGTGGTCCTGGTTTCTGGCCAACCGCGACTTTCTCATGATTGACCAGCGGGGAACAGGATTTTCGCATCCGGCCCTGCTCTGCCCCGAACTGGCGCAACTGGCAAAAGATTTGCTTGGCCAGAATGTGACGCGGGCCGAGAAGGTGCGGGCCGAAGTTGATACCGCGTTGCAGTGTCGGAACCGGCTGGTGCGCGAGGGGGTGGCGGTGGCGGGCTACACGAGCGCGGCCAGCGCGGCAGACCTGAACGATCTGCGGGTTGCTCTTGGCTACGACCAGGTGAACCTGTTCGGCATCTCCTATGGCACACGGCTTGCCCTCACTGCCATGCGCGATTACCCCGAAACAATCCGCAGCGTTGTGCTCGACTCGACCTATCCCTTGCAGATCAATCTCTTTACTGCAATGCCGGCAAACCTGGAACGCTCCCTCCGCACGCTCTTCACCAACTGTGCCAGAACCCCCTCGTGCAACCGTGCCTACCCCGACCTGGAGCGGGTATTCCACGCGCTAGTGGCACAGCTCAACGCCAACCCGGTCACGCTCTGGCCCCGCGACCCGCACAGCGGGCGGGCCGTCAGGGTGCATATGGATGGCACCGAACTGATTAGCCTGATGTTTCGCCTTTTTTACGATTCGCAGGTTATCAATTCGCTCCCCCGAATGATCTTCGAGGCACGCAACGGCAACTACACCCTGCTCACACAGATGCAGCAGCGGCGATTGGGGCGCATGGGGGGCGGCTTCAGCCACGGGGCCTACTTCTCCATCGAGTGTAGCGAGGAGATCGCCTTTACCAATGAGGATGAGGTCAACGCCACGCGAACAGCCTACCCCCACTTGCAGCCCTTCTTTGAGGGAATTCCGGAGAACACACCGGAGATCTTCCGGCTGTGCGAGGGATGGCAGGTCCACCCGCCCGATCCCGTTGAGAATGAGCCAGTGGTCAGCGACATCCCCACACTGATCCTGGCCGGGGAGTATGATCCCATCACCCCGCCCGGCTGGGGGCAGATTGCCGTGCAAACGCTTAGCCGGGGCACGGTCTTTCCGTTTGCCGACACGGGCCATGCCGTCATCTCACGGGGGAGTTGCCCCCAGAGCCTCATCCGCGCCTTTCTCGCGGACCCGCTGCACCCGCCAGACGGTTCTTGCGTCCCCGTGCCCGTGCCACTGGGAGGGGCAGGCACCGCTACCCATTTGCCCGCTATTGTTCATTTGCCCTTGTACTGACTCTGGTATCCCTATGCTGCGAATAGCCTATTGCTCGCCAGTCAACCCGTCTCCCACGGGCATTTCCGATTATAGCGAAGAACTGCTTCCCTACCTGGGGCAATATGCCGACATCACGCTCTACCTTGAGGATGGCCTGCACCCCACCAACCCGAACCTTTCTGCTCATCTTGCCATTGCCCCGCTCCGAAAACTGGAGCGGCACCATCGGCGCAAGCCCTACGATGCCATTCTCTACCATATTGGCAACAGCCCGGCCCATGCGGGTATCTGGCGTGTGGCACAGCGGGTACCGGGCGTGGTTGTCCTCCACGATTTTGTGCTACACCATTTTATGCTCTGGTACGCTGCAAATGTCCGACACGACGTTCAACACTACGTGCGTGATATGGCGACACAGTATGGCGAGGCGGGCCACCACATCGCCCAACTGATGATTCGCGGGCGGTTCACCGAGGTAGCGTTTGACTTTGCGTGCTGTGAGCCGGTTGTTGCCGCCGCCGCGGGGGTCATCGCCCACAGCCGCTATGTGCGCGACCGGGTTGCTGCACTCCGTCCAGATGTGGTTGTTGCCGTGGTGCCGATGGGGGTCCCGCTGCCGGCTCCGCTCCCCCGCGGGGAGGCGCGGGCCCGCCTGGGGTTGCCAGAAAACGCGCTCATCCTTGCCAGCTTCGGGCATATCAACGCCTACAAACGGGTTGAGTCGGTGCTGCGGGCGTTGCAGGAGCTACGAATAGCCTCCCCCGACCTGCGCTACCTGCTGGTTGGCAGCGTTTCCCCCAACTATGATGCGACTGGCCTGGTCCAGCGGATGGGGTTGCAGGATTGTGTTCAGATGACGGGCTATGTCTCTCAGCAGGAGTTCGGCGCATATGTTGCCGCCGCCGACATCTGTATCAACCTGCGCCACCCGACCGCGGGCGAAACAAGCGCAAGTTTGCTGCGTCTGCTTGGGGCAGGGCGGCCCACGCTGGTCAGTACAACCGGCGCGTTTGCCGAACTGCCGCCCGACGTTGCGGCTCAGGTGGAGACTGGCCCCGACGAACGGGCGTATATCCTGGCCTATTGCCGGCTGCTGGCCGGGCGGTCCGAGGTGGCGGCAGCACTTGGCGCAAACGCACGCTCCTACATTGCCCGCAACCATTCGCTCGATCAGGCCGCAGAGGGCTATATGCGGTTCCTCTCGCGTCTCTACCAGTGGGGAGGAGCGGAACCCGTGCGCCCCATTCGGCCCGCGCCGCTGTGGGAGATTGGCGCGGAAGAACCACTACTCCCTGCTGGCTCACATCCTTCAGATTCAGCCCCATCAGCGACGAGCGGGGGAGGGCCTGCGGTTGTCCCCGATGCTGTTCCCGCACCCGCCTCGGAGTTCCCCCCACTCCCCGTGCCCGACATTGCCCGGCGCATTGTTGAGATTGGCGCAACGGAGCAAAACAAGCCGCTACTACACACCATTGCTCAACACCTGTACGATATAATGGACCATGAATATGGACCATGAAGAAGATACGAGATAATATCTGAAAGGAAACCTGCACGATGGAAGAACACAAACCCCCACGCGCTCCCCTTCCGGCCCTGTTCTGGAATAGCGAGGAGCATCGGCTCCGATCACCCTGGCGATTGCTCCTCTTCCTGCTCCTGTTCATAATCAGTACCCTGGGCATTGCAATTGTGGCTGTTGTTCTCATCCCCCAGGCACGAGAGATGGTATTCTGGTTCACGGCGGGGGGAGCTGTCGTATCGCTGGTTGCCACAGGGGTCAGTATGTGGCTGGCCGCGCTCTTCCTCGACCGACGGCCCGTTGCCGACTATGGCCTGCACATCCACCGTAACTGGTGGCTCGATCTGGGGTTCGGGCTGCTGCTTGGGGCCCTGCTGATGGGCGGTATTTTCCTGGTTGAGTGGCTCAACGGGTGGGTAACGATTACCGACGTATTCCATGCTCCAGGAAATCTCCCCTTTGCGCTGGACATTCTCAACCCGCTCATAATGCTTGTGAGCGTAGGCATCTACGAAGAAATCCTCTTTCGCGGCTACATTCTGCGAAACCTGGCCGAGGGGCTACGCGGGCTGACCGGGCGGCTCTCCCCATCATCCCCCCCCTGGCTCCCGCTGCTGGTGGCCTGGTTCGTGTCGTCGGCCCTCTTTGGCTTTGCGCATATCCTCAACCCCAACGCAACACTAATCAGCACGCTCAATATCACCCTGGCCGGTCTCTTTCTCGGTGCGGGCTACGTGCTCACAGGGGAGCTTGCCATCCCCATTGGCCTGCATATCACCTGGAACTTCTTTCAGGGCATTGTGTTCGGGTTTCCCGTGAGCGGGATGGATCTACCCCTGGCCCGGGTGATGACCATATCACAGCAGGGGCCGGAGCATTGGACCGGCGGGGGCTTCGGGCCGGAGGCGGGGTGGCTTGGCTTTATCGCTATGGTTGTCGGGAGTTTGCTCATTGTCCTGTGGGTGCGCTTTCGCTCTGGCTCGGTTGCGTTGCGTAGCTCGCTGGCAGATTATACCAAATCCTGATAGAGAGTTTCACCACAAAGGCATGGAGTACACAACGCTACTCTTTGTTACTGGGATTATAAGTGTCAACTCATTTTGCGTCAAATTATGGCGAATATGACAGCACACGCAACGAAGTGCGAACATGTGCTATCATACGTACAGTGGAATGCTTACCCGACAAGCCCATAGCCCCCGCTACGAACGAAGCCGCGCTTCAACGCCCGCTTCCCCCCGCTATTGCTGGTGCTTCTTCCGCACTGGAACAGCGAGAAACGCCGCTGCCCGCCACGCTATCCGAAGCAGACGAGGGGGAGC
>DAOTUE010000137.1:0-10872 GCA_034436975.1 Chloroflexaceae bacterium | reverse complement strand
CGCCCCGGCGGAGTCGGGGACTATACGCAGTGTCTGGCGCGGGCCCTGGCTTCTCCAGCGTTCCGGGTAAGCGTGGTAACGGGAACCGAAACAGCAACGGGAATGGGAACACTTGCCCGCTCATCCCTCGTTGCCAGCGCGGGAGGCGGGCAAGTCTGTGAATATCGCGTCATCTCCTCGTGGGGGTGGCGGTGCTGGCGCGAAACCATCGCAATGCTTGACAGGCTACGCCCCGACATTCTCCACATCCAATACCAGACAGGGGCCTATGGGATGCACCCGGCCATCAACCTGCTCCCCTGGCGATTGCGAGGGCTGCCGGGTCGCCCCCACACCCTGGTTACATTCCACGATGTGCTTGAACCCTACCTTTTTCCCAAAGCGGGGCAATTGCGACATCGGGTCACGGAGTGGCTGGCGCACTGGTGCGATGGGGTAATTGTAACGAATGGCGACGACGCACAACAATTGTCGGATGTCTGCCAGCCGGTGGTCATCCCCATCGGCTCAAACATCGCGGTTGCACCACCACCGGGGTACGAGCGTAGCCAGTGGCGGGCGCGGCTTGGCGTGCATCCCGACGACACGCTCATAGCCTATTTCGGGTTGCTCTCGCCGAGCAAGGGGGCCGATCTCCTGATTGACGCGCTGGCACACCTGACCCACGACAATCCGCACCCTCTGCCCTGCACACTCCTGCTCATTGGTGGTGCGGCAACAACCCCCACCGACCGGGAATACGCAACCCGTTTTTTTTCCCGCATTGAGCGGGCTGGATTGCGAGAACGCATTGTCGAGACGGGCCACGTTGACACCTCTTCAGTATCGGCGCATCTCCTGTCCGCCGATTGTGTTGTGCTTCCGTTTCGCCAGGGGGCATCATTCCGAAGTGGGAGCCTGCTGGCCGCGTTGAGCCACGGCTGCGCGGTCGTCACAACAACCCCTCCGACCCAACCTGACCCGCCGGCCCCTGCCGCACACCTTCCAACCGGCCAGTACGCCCATCCGCACCTGGTCCACAACGAGCATGCGTTGCTGGTCCCGCCGGGGGATAGCCGGGCCCTGGCCTCCGCAATCCGCCGACTGGCGCAGGATGCGTCGTTGCGGGCCCGCCTGGGCCAGGCCGCACGAGAAATCGCCTCACACACCGGCTGGAACGCTATTGCCGATATGCACAAAACGGTATATGGAAAGTTACGGGAACGCTTGTGAAAAGGGCCACCTTAATTGCCGCCAACGTTGGGAGGCCAGGACCAGTTGACCGGCTGTCCGGGCGTTGTGCCCAGCGGCTCCGGTGGCGAGCCATTCACCCCGACATTCACCACTGGGGGATTCCCCGCACGAATGTGAATGTTGCGCTGCACATGGTAGACCTCGCTCTGTCCGGACCGCATGATGCCCTCAAAGGCAATTCCTCCATCAATCGTTACACGCAACCAGGAGTCAGCGGCATCGGGCGTAATCTGGAGATTGACGACTATCGGGGCTTCCGGTGTAGCGGTTTGTGTCGCTGCTGGCATCGGCAAAATCCCCCCCGCTGCCGGGCGCGGTGTGGCGGGAGAAAGCGCATAGCCAGTCGGTTGCGGGTCGGGAGTCAGCACCGAGGGAGGGAGCGGGCCGGGGGAAGTCTGGTCGGTCCCCGTGATGGCAGAGGTTGGCGGGTTTGCCGAATCAGCAGACTGTGGAGCCGCGGGGGCCACGTTGAGCGGGGTCGGCGTGGAAATGCTTGTCGAGACCGCCGGCTCATGGTAGCCCACATAGTGCGAACTCTGGAGATAGCCGGTGATATTCAGCACCACATAGGCCAGCCCGATGAGCGCAATCGTCACAAAAAACACACCAAGAAAATTGGGGAGAATGTAGGACCGTTCGGGTACCATGCTGGTGGCTGGCACCACGCGGATAGCATTGGTCGGGTTCTTGCGTTCGCGGCGATACAGCTCAATAATCTCATCGGCTGGCAAGCCGAGATAGGATGCATAGTTCCGGAGAAATCCTTTGACAACAACCTCGTTTGACAGGTTTTCGACAATTCCTTCTTCGAGGGTAATCAATGATTGCTGCATAATATGGGTTTCCATCGCAGCCTGCTGCAAGGAGATCCCCTGACGCTCACGAGCCTGACGCAACTGCTCTCCGAATGTACTCATAATCCCCCTATTTCCTCACTCTACCGCTTAACCCTATTATAACACAGGCTCTTGTATCCCTTACGACGGCTTGTGGGAAAACCACAACGAGATATGGGCAGATGGAACGTAAGCGTTCACGGTGTTTGGGCAATCCCTGATTCCTGGGAGCGCAAGCGTCTTGCTTGCTCCGATGCGGGTGCGTCCCCCCTCCCAATCCCTCCCCCCGCCAGGGGGAGGACAGGTGGGGGTCCTGAACGATTACGATGGAACAGGACGCAATGATAATGAGATGCGATGGTCTTGCCGAACTCCTGCTTTTTCCCTATAACCAGTTTACAATATACCGTTTTCTTCATTATACCATAGCGATATTGCTCGCTGCGGAGTGCTGGTTCTGATGTCATTGTTTTGTAAGAATCCCCAACACCCTCAAGGTTTCCTACAAAATATCAACAAAGGTCCAGATGGTCTCAACGGTTCCGGCTTGTATCTCGGCTTGTATCTCGAACAGAGCCAGGCCATGTTACAAAAATAGCCCGTAAAGCCCAGGTGCTTTAGCCCTGGGATATACGGGCTTTCTCTGCTTCAGCCGCTTTCGATGAACTTGTGCGAGTATGCTTAACCCGGTATAATTAAGACTATGAAAACGTTTGAATTTCGCCTCTATCCGAATAAGAAACAACGTGAGCATCTTGATAGTGTCCTGGCTGAATCGCGTCTCATCTACAATGAGATGCTTGAACACACGAAGCAGACCTACCAGGACACAGGAACGTTTGCATTCAAATATGCCCTCACGAAGTCCTTTGCCGGACGAGGGAAAGGCAGCGTTCCCGCCAGCACGGTGCAAATGCTTGCGGATAGGCTGGATAAGGCACTCAAACGCTATGTGCGCAACAAAGGGGACGGGGTGAATGTCGGGTTTCCGCGATTCAAAACGCCCAATCGCTGGCATTCTATCCAGTTGCGGCAGCACCTTGTAGATTTTGAACTGGACGGGCGACTGCTGCGAACCCCGGCACTCACGGGCAGACGCATCAAAATCAAGCAACACCGCCCTCTTCAAGGGACACCGCAGACCTGCCACCTCTTCAAGCGTGCTGATGGGCATTGGTACGCCATCATTGTGTGCAAGTTGGAACAGGATAGTCGGCCGCCCGTTGCCGACCCGCGCCCTTCGGTTGGAATTGATGTTGGCTTGAAGGTCTTTCTGGCAGACCGTGACGGAAACACCGTTGCCAATCCGCGTTTCTACCAGAAATCCCAGGCAACCTTGCGCCGCAAGCAACGACATCTGGCGCGGTGCAAGAAAGGGAGTATCCGACGGCGGAAGGCAGCCCGAAACGTTGCGAAAACACACCTCAAAATCGAACGACAACGCAAAGACTTTCACTTCAAGATTGCCAATGCCTATACGAAACGCTACCGTCTGATAGCGGTTGAGGCGTTGAACATCAACGGGATGGTCCACAACCACCATCTCGCCAAAAGTATCCACGACGCGGCGTGGAGGAACTTCTTGACTATTCTTGCGTACAAGGCTGCAAGTGCTGGTTCGCACGTGGTCAAGGTTGCCCCCCACTATACATCGCAACGATGTCGTGCATGCGGAGCGTATGTTCAGAAAAGTTTGTTTGTTCGTACTCATATCTGCACCGAATGCGGCTATGTTGCTGACCGAGATGTTAATGCCGCCCGAAATATCCTTGCCAAAGCATTTGAGGCGGGGGCACCGCCTTCAGACGCAAACCTTCCCGGTGGGGAGGGTTGTCTGAGAAGCCCAATCCTTTAGGATTGGGAGTTGTCACAATAGCATGTCTCTACCAGATCGTGACAGGACAGGACAATCAGACCATCTGTAGTTGAGGAGCAGAGTATGCATAGAGATCCGGCCAAAATACCATTACCTTCGGATGATCGGCGGTGGCGGATGGTCCGCGCCACCATGCGCCGCCACGGGCACGAGCAGGACGCATTGATTGAAACGCTCCACACGGTGCAAGAATCGTTTGGCTACCTTGATGAAGTGGCCCTGCGCTATGTTGCCGAGGGGTTGCGCGTGCCCCTGAGCCGTGTCTATGGCGTGGCCACGTTCTACCATTTCTTCACGCTCAAGCCACCCGGTGCCCATACCTGCGTCGTGTGTATGGGCACCGCCTGCTATATCAAAGGGGGCGCGACGATTCTCTCTTCAATCGAAAAGGACTTTATGATCAAGAGTGGCCAAACCACCGCCGATGGGAACCTCTCGCTGCTCACAGCTCGCTGTCTGGGGGCCTGCGGGCTGGCCCCCGCCGTGGTCTTCGATGGGAGAGTGATGGGGAAAATGGACCGTTCCGAAGTATTGAACCAGATCCGGGAGGCAACACACCATGATGCCTGAAGAGCTGGCCGATATTGCGGCCATTGAGCAGGATGCCGCGCAGCAATACAAACACCATCTCCGTATCTGCGTTGCATCCGGTTGTCTCTCATCGCAGAGCGACCAGATAAAAGATTCATTGGAAAAGGAAGTCTATCGGCGGGGCGAGCAACGCTGGTGCCAGGTGAAGGGGACCGGCTGTATGGGGCTGTGTACCGCCGGCCCGCTGGTGGCTATGGGCCGCGAGAACAACGACACGCTCTACCAGGAGGTCCGGGTTGCCGACAGTATGGAGATTCTCGACAGCCTGGAAGTCTCCCCCGTGAGCCGCCTGGTTTGCCCGACCGATACCCCCTTCTTTCAACGTCAGGTCAAGGTGGTGCTGGAAAACTCCGGGCGAATTGACCCCGAACGGATTGAAGATTATATCGCGGCGGGCGGCTATTCGGCATTACTCCGAACCCTTACCGAAATGTCCCCCACCGATGTCATTGAGCAGATTACCCGCAGTGGACTGCGCGGGCGAGGCGGCGCGGGCTACCCCACGAGCCTGAAATGGGCCACGGTGGCGAAAGCAGTTGGCCAGCAAAAATACATTATTTGCAACGCCGACGAGGGCGACCCTGGCGCATTTATGGACCGCACAGTTCTCGAAAGCGACCCCCACCGCGTGCTGGAAGGGATGGCCATAGCAGCCTATACCGTGGGGGCAAGCCACGGCTACCTCTACGTGCGAGCAGAGTATCCCCTGGCTATCAAGCGACTCCGCACAGCCATACAGCAGGCAGAGCGGCTTGGTTTGCTTGGCAACCGCATTTTTGGCACCACGTTCGGGTTCCATATCGAAGTGCGGCTCGGAGCCGGAGCCTTTGTGTGTGGCGAAGAGACGGCCCTGATTGCCTCTATTGAGGGACAGCGCGGCACCCCGCGCCCTCGCCCCCCCTACCCCGCCGAGTATGGGCTGTGGGGGGCCCCCACGCTCATCAATAATGTAGAGACGTTCGCCAGCATCTCGCCCATCATCCGCAACGGCGGCGACTGGTACGCCACAATTGGCACAGAAAAAAGCAAGGGTACGAAAGTGTTTGCGCTGGCGGGCCGCGTCGTCAACACTGGCATTATCGAGGTGCCAATGGGTATCCCCCTGCGCGAGATCATCTTCGATATAGGCGGCGGTATCCCCGATGGGCACCAGTTCAAAGCCGTACAGACCGGCGGGCCATCGGGGGGGTGCATTCCCGAACAGCACCTTGACATGGGCGTAGATTACGAATCGCTGGCGCAGGTGGGTTCAATTATGGGATCGGGAGGGATGATCGTCATGGACGACACCTCCTCTATGGTTGACGTGGCCCGCTACTTTATCGAGTTTTGTATGTCCGAATCGTGTGGCAAATGTGTACCCTGCCGCGTTGGAACGGCGCATATCTACGACCTGCTCTCGAAGATCTCCGAGGGGATGGCCACAATGGATGACCTGGCAATGCTGTTTGAGCTGTGCGATATGGTGAAGAAAACCAGCCTCTGCGGGCTTGGGCAGTCTTCCCCCAACCCGGTGCTCAGCACGCTCAACTTTTTCTGGGATGAGTACCTGGCCCATATCCGGGCCTAGCGACAAGGAGCTATAGCACCATGAGCCTATCGGCCAGTATCAAAACGCTCAAAATAGATGGACGCGATATTGGCGCACGCGCCGATGAGACCATTCTCGAAGTGGCCCGCGAAAATGGCATTGAGATACCCACGCTCTGCAACCTGGAGGGGTTGACCCCGGTGGGGGCGTGCCGTATGTGCCTCGTCGAAGTCAAGGGAGTATCGCGGTTGCTGCCGGCCTGCATCACGCGGGTTGAAGAGGGGATGGAGGTTACAACCACGTCGGAAACGCTCACGAAGTTCCGCCGGATGAACCTGGAATTTCTCTTCTCCGAACGAAACCATATTTGCTCGGTGTGTGTCTCAAATGGCCACTGCGAACTCCAGCGTATGGCGCAATATCTGGGAATGAACCATGTGCGGGTGCCCTATCGTACCCCGCTCCTGCCCGTGGATGCCTCGCACGAGCGATTTGTTGCCGACCCCAACCGCTGCATTCTCTGCACGCGCTGCGTGCGGGTGTGCGACGAGGTGGAAGGGGCCCATACCTGGGATGTGATGGGGCGCGGGTTTCAGGCCCAGGTGATAACCGACCTCTTCCAGGAATGGGGTACCTCCGAAACCTGCACCAGTTGCAGCAAGTGTGTGCATGTCTGCCCCACCGGGGCCCTCACGGAAAAAGGAAAAGCCGTAGCCGAAATGACCAAGCGGACTGGATTTTTGCCCTATTTGCAAACCATGCGGGAGGAACACCGATGAGCAAACCCACCCTGGCGACGGTGTGGCTCGATGGATGCTCCGGTTGCCATATGTCGTTTCTTGATCTCGATGAGCGACTGATTGATCTGCTCAAGGTGGCTGATCTGGTCTACAGCCCGATTGTGGATGTCAAGGAGTTTCCCGAAGCGGTAGATGTCACCCTGGTTGAGGGGTCTGTGAGTACCAGAGATGATTGGGAGAAGATTCAGAAGATCCGCCAGCGAACAAAGACGCTTGTTTCCATTGGCGATTGTGCGGTGACGGGCAATGTCCCCTCAATGCGGAACCTCTTTTCGGTGGAGAGCGTTATAGAGCGGGCCTACCTGGAGAACGTGACAACCGGACCCCAGAAGCCAGAGCACGATGATATTTTGCCCGCGCTACTCTCTCGTGTGCGCCCTGTTCACGAGGTTGTCAAGGTGGATGTTTTTGTGCCGGGGTGTCCCCCCCCCGCCGATGTGCTGCACACGGCCCTGAGCGAGATTCTGGCGGGGCGTATCCCGGAGTATCTTGAGCAAACACGGTTTGGACGGTAAATCAGGACAATAGAACGGTAGGACAACAGAACGATAAGGAGAACCTTGCTGTGGCACAGAGAATAGTCATTGACCCGGTTACGCGCATTGAGGGGCATGCCAAAATTTCGATTTACCTGGACGACGCGGGCAATGTGAGCGACGCACGCTTCCATGTCACGCAGTACCGCGGGTTTGAAAAATTTACCGAAGGCCGCCCGTTCTATGAGATGCCCTCGCTCACGGCGCGGATATGCGGCATTTGCCCCGTCAGCCACCTGATGGCTTCTGGCAAGGCCTGCGACGACCTGATGGCCGTGCGTATCCCCGAAGAGGGGGCGCGATTGCGGCGGCTGATGAACCTGGCACAATTTGTCCAGTCGCACGCGCTCAGCTTCTTTCACCTTTCGGCTCCCGACTTTCTGCTTGGTATGGATGGAGACCCGAAGCAGCGCAACATTGCGGGCCTCATCCAGAACCACCCGGAGATTGCCCGCGATGGCATCCGCCTGCGCCAGTTTGGACAACACGTTATCGAGCTACTTGGGAAAAAGCGCATCCACCCGGCCTGGGTGGTGCCGGGCGGGGTCAACGAGCCACTCTCCGCCGAACGGCGTGATGAAATTCGGGCGATGATCCCCGAAGCCTTGCAGATTATTGATCGTGCTCTCGTGCTCTTCAAACGGATAATGGGCACGCACCCTGCCGAAATCCAGAGCTTCGCCAATTTCCCTAGCCTGTTTGTCGGCCTGGTCAATGCCACAGGCGAACCGGATTTCTACGATGGTCTCATCCGTGTGGTGGACGCAGAGGGCAAAGTCGTTGCCGACGGTATCCACCCGAAAGACTACCTCTCACATATTGGCGAAACCGTGCAGCCCTGGACCTATCTCAAATTCCCCTACTACAAGGAAAAGGGCTACCCCGACGGGATTTACCGCGTGGGGCCGCTGGCGCGAATGAACATTGCCGATGGGTTGGATACCCCCCGCGCCGCGCAGGAGTGGGCCGAGTTTTCGGGCCTGCACCGTGGGGCCGTGCTCAGCTCGTTCTACTACCACTATGCCCGCCTTATCGAAATCTTGTATTCCATTGAGTTGATGGAGCGAATTCTGGACCATCCCGACATCCTCAGCACCCACGTCCGCGCCTATGCCGGGGCAAACAATCTCGAAGGGATTGGCGCGTCGGAGGCTCCCCGCGGCATTCTCATACACCACTACAAAATCAATGAGCAGGGCTTGATCACCTGGGCCAACCTGATTATTGCCACGGGGCACAACAATATGGCGATGAACCGCGGGGTGCTCCAGGTTGCCAAACACTTTATCAATGGCGATACTATCCCGGAAGGGGTGCTCAACCGGGTGGAGGCGGTCATCCGTGCCTACGACCCCTGCCTGAGCTGCTCCACCCACGCGCTCGGACAAATGCCGCTCCAGGTTCAACTTATCGCCCCTGATGGACGGCTCCTTGATGAAGCCCGCCGCGACTGACATACAAATCTGAAAATCTATGGTATAATATGTCCGTTGGTTGGTTTCTTCCTTTCGTTCTATTCCCTGGCACTCTTTCCCCCGCCAGGGAATTTACTCTCTATTGCCTGGGAGCGCAAACGTCCCACTTGCAATAGCACGGTCAGGGCCGGATGGACGTGAACCCCGAACCCGTATTGTTGTAATCGTTCAGGCATCCCACCTGTCATCCCCCCAGCGGGGGGAGGGATGGGGAGGGGAGGCTGTGCTCGCATCGAGGCAAGCGAGACACTTGCGCTCCCAGTAACTGGGGATTGCCTGAACCCTGAACCCCGAACCCTGAACCCGTATTGTTAGCCCCGTTTGAGCAGGAGAATACCGGCAATGATCATCAATGGGGGGACAATCAATCCTATCTTTATCCCGAACTGGCTCAAGAGCATCAGCCCCCCCAGCCCCACAAAGATAAACCCCAGTTTTCGCCAGTTTCTCTCACGGCGGTAGCTTGCCTGCTGCGAGGGGTTGTAGGTCTGGTAGGCATACTGCTGATGGCTCCCCTCTTCAGCCTGGGTATTCCCTGTTTCGCTTGCTGCGGCGTTTGTTCCGGATGTTCCGGACGCGCCGGCTGCTCCCGGCTGCTCCGACGGGTCAAGTTTGATAGTTTCGCCCGTGGCCGGCACAGATTGATGGAACGGCTGGCCGGTCTGTGGGTTGTACATGTATGGGCCGGAGTGTGCCCGTGGGTGGTGCGGGTGTCCGGGGGCCACGCGGCGGTGGGCCGACTGCTGCTGCTCGTGGGAGTGTGCGCCCGGCCCCTTCTGCTGATTCCCCGTCGGATTTCCTGGCTTGTGGGCCGAGGGAGCGGCTTCTCCTGTCTTCTTTTTCGGCATCAATATCCACAGCGCGACATACACAGGTAGCCCGATGCCCCAGGTCAGCGTGACCAGCACAAAGATCAGCCGTACAATAATTGGATCTACGGCAAAGTATTCGCCCAGTCCTCCACATACGCCAGCGATAGTCACTTCGGTATCACTGCGAGTAAGGCGCGGTTGTGATTGCATAGCATTGTCCCCTTCTGTCTAACTCAATTCAACATTCAAGCAATATCTTTTGTCCTGCCGCGTTCTATGACGAAGCGGGGAAGTCTATTGTTGCACCAGAGGGGTACAGGGGGACAGGGGCGGGGAGTTATTCGCTCTCTCTGACTCGGAGGTAGCCATCGAGCAATTCACGCAAGCGCAGACGGGCGCGGTGCAGCCGGACCTTGACCGCATTCTCCTTGAGATCCAGAACTGCCGCCGTTTCGCTGGTGCTCATACCCTGCATTTCGCGCAGCACAAAGACAACGCGCAAGTTTTCGGGGAGGGCGGCCAGGGCCGTTTCGAGGTATTCTCGCAGTTCGCCATCGAGTACCACCTGCGAGGGGTCTACCATCCAGACATTGCGATTTTGCGGAATATCCTGTGCCTGGATGGTTTCGTTGAGGTAGTCAAGGGGGGTGGTGCGCACCTGCTGGCGGCGCAGCTTCATCAAGGCTTCGTTGGTGGCAATGCGATAGAGCCAGGTTCCCAGGCTACTCCGCCCATCAAAAGTGTCAATTTTTTCACACGCTTTGAGGAAGGTTTGCTGGAGCACACCTTCGGCCTCGTCGGGGTCGGTCAGTAGCCGCAACGCCTGGGCATAGACCAGCGAGGCAAACCGTTTGACCAGACAGGTGCAGCTATCCTGATCGTGGCGGCGCAGGCCGTCGAGCAATTCTTCCTCGCTATCGTAGGCGTGCAGATCAATTTCTGGTCCGGGCACGGTCTTGTTCCTCACTTCCGGCTTATCGCTCCCCTGACGGGGATCTATGTCTGCTTTCATCATACCACACCTGGCAGTGATGCGGGTTTGCGCCGGTTTCGGTAATCGTTCACGGTATTTGGGCAGTCCCTGATTCCTGGGTACGCAAGCGTCTCGCTTGCCCCGATGCGAACGCGCCCCCCCTCTCCCAATCCCTCCCCCCGCTGGGGGGAGGACAGGTGGGGGGCCTG
>DAOTUE010000136.1:0-36723 GCA_034436975.1 Chloroflexaceae bacterium | reverse complement strand
CTCCGAACAGGCCGACGAAACGTTACGCCAGGAGTTGGCGAAGAGCCACGCCCGCTCCGAACAGAACGAAAAGCTGTTTCAGCAAGAAATGGCGAAGAGCCACGCCCGCTCCGAACAGAACGAAAAGCTGTTTCAGCAAGAAATGGCCCAAATTCGCACCGATGCGGAAGAAGAATACAAGAAATTTCGTCAGGATGCGGAAGAAGAATACAAGAAATTTCGTCGGGATGTGGAAGAAGAACATAAAAACCTGCGCCGCGAGATGGGACAACTTTCTCGGAAGATGGGAACGCTGGCCGAAGACCTGATTGCCCCAGACATTCCCCGCCTCCTGAAAGAAGTGGTCGGTTGCACCGACGTACCGCGCCTGATAGGGGTGCGGATGCGCTTGCACCACGAGGGAAGATCCATTGAGTATGATGTGGTGGCCCTCTGCGGAGCATACCTGCTGATCAACGAGACAAAGACGAAATTGCAGAAGAGTGACATCCCGGAGTTCATCGAACGGTTGAAGGAAGCCCGCCTTTTTCTTCCCGAATACGCCGATTATCAGATTGTCGGGGCCCTGGCGAGTTTCTACATTGACTCCTCACAGGTTCGCCGTGGGGAACGGGTGGGTATCATCATGATCGGGGTGGGCGAGGGCATGATGGAGGTGTTGAACCAACCCGGCTTTGTCCCCCAAACCTTCTGAGTGTTTTTGACTGAGCGCATCAGTCACAAGTTAAGGTTTCAGATAGTTTGTCAAGTCATCATAATCATGGCGATAGCCAGAGGTCCGGTTGGGCATGCGTGGACCATGTGATAGAATCAAGCCATGAGCAAACAAACGGACACCACCAAAGCGAAAAAGAAGAAAAGTACGGTGCGTCATACGCGAGCGATCCAACGAGATCGCAGCAAACGCCCTACCGTTGCGCCGCCCGATGACCACATACGAGCACGATTGACGGACATCGTCCATCCTGCCACCCTGAACCAGGTGGCAGCCTTTCATGACTTGGGGTTGCGAGAACGGATCTTGACGCTGCCCGTGATGATGGCCTTCGTCCTCAGTCTGATCTGGCGACAAATCGGGTCGGTGTGCGAGGCCGTGCGCGTGCTGAATCGGGAAGGGATGTTGTGGACGACCCCGCTGCGAGTCACGCAGCAAGCGGTGGAACAACGCCTGAATACGCTCCCGGCCGCGCTGTTTCACGCGATCTTGCAAGACATTTTGCCCCAGATGCAGCACCGATGGGAGGCTCGGACTCGTCCCCTGACGGACGAATTGGCCTGGGCCCGTCGTCACTTTACCGCAGTCCTGGCTGTGGATGGCTCGACCCTGGACGGATTGCTCCGCAAATGTGGTCTCTTGCGAGATGGAAATGGTCCGGTTTTGGCGGGACGGTTGGGAGGGGTCGTGGATGTTATCACCAAACTGCCCCGCGAGGTGTGGTATGAAGCGGACAGCCAGGCGCACGACCAGCGGTTCTGGGATCGGATCAAGACCACGCTCCACGAAGGGATGTTGGTGCTGTTGGACCTGGGGTTTGTCAACTATGACCAGTTTGATGTGTTGACGGATCGCCAGATTGGGTTGATCACTCGGTTGAAGTCCAATGCGGTATACCAGGTGCAGCAGGTGCGGTATGCCGACGAACGGTTGCGCGATGAGATTATCCAGTTGGGATCGGGGTCCAAAGCCTGTCGACATCTGATGCGGCTGGTCTCGGTTCAGCATCAGGGACGGTGGTATCAATATCTGACCAATGTGCTGGACCCGTATCGGTTGCCGAGTGCCTACGTCGTCGCATTGTACTGGCAACGATGGCGCATTGAAGATGCCTTCAACATCGTCAAACGATTGTTGGGGTTGGCCTATTTTTGGGATGGATCGATTAACGCGATTCAGGTGCAGGTTTGGGCCACCTGGATTGTCTATGCGGTACTGGTGGATCTGTCCGATGCCGTCGCAGAAATGTTGCACGAACCGTTTTCGGCTCTTTCGATGGAAATGGTCTACCGCGGATTGTATCATTTCACGCAGGCGTATCATCGTAGAGAAGCCCACGATCCCGTCGCGTACCTGGCTACCGAAGCCAAGACTTTGGGCATTCTGAAGCGCAAAAGACGCTCGGCGAAAGATGACTTTCTAACCGACTTGACAAACCATACGTTTCCTTAACTTGTGACCAATGGACTGAGCGTTTCTGACAGGAAATGACAGATTCCCCCCAATATCTACTGGTTTCCCCACAACAGGCAGGCAGACGACTGGACCGCTACGTTGCTGAACACATCGAAACAATTTCGCGTTCGCAGGTGCAACAGCTTGTCCAGAATGAGCATATTCTGGTCAACCAGCAAAGCGCGAAACCCGCTCAGATACTCCGTCAGGGCGATGTCGTCACCGTATCGCTCCCCCCTCCCCAACCAACCGAACTAACCCCCGAATCCATCCCCCTCACCATTGTGTACGAAGATAACGATGTGGTCGTGATAGACAAGCCGGCCCCCATGGTTGTGCATCCTTCGGCGGGCCACAGCAGCGGCACGCTCGTCCACGCGCTGCTGGCCCGCTACCCCGATATGCACATCTCTGGCGATATACGCCCAGGCATTGTCCACCGTCTCGACCAGGATACCACCGGCTTGCTGGTGATTGCTCGTCATGATGAGGCAATGCGGTTGCTCACCGAGCAGCAGCAGGCCCACACCATGCACAAAGCCTACCTCGCAATCGTTGAAGGGCGCATGAAAACAACCAGCGGGGTGATAGATGCTCCCATCGGGCGGCACCCCACAGACCGCAAACGCCAGGCCGTTGTTGCCAGCGGGCGCGAGGCCCGAACCCACTACACCGTTCTTGAACCATTGGGCGACTATACCCTGCTCGAAGTCGTATTAGAAACGGGCCGCACCCATCAGATACGGGTTCACCTCTCCCACATACAGCGACCCGTACTTGGCGACCCATTGTATGGCCCCCGCAAGCCCCGGTCCCGCTTCGGGTTGCAACGCCAGTTTCTCCACGCCTACAAACTTGGCTTCACGTTGCCATCCAGCAACCAGTGGCGAGAATTTACCGCCCCGCTCCCCGATGACCTCGAAGAGGCTCTCCGAAAACTCCGAGCAAAAGCTCATGCCAGATAGGGCGGAATATGCTACAATACAAGGCAGAAAGGCAGAAGCAAAGGAATACGGTTTCCGTTGGTCAAGCATGATTCTATGATACGGTTCAGCCTTCTGTCTATATCACCCATTTTGTGCGGGCAGATGGCAGGCGCAAGGTGCTATCAGGATATGCAACATATGCAATGACCAGGAGACAGTAAGGAGGTTTCTGGTGCGAAAAAAGGTTTCTATCATTGGGGCCGGTTTTGTTGGTTCGACAACGGCCCACTGGTTGGCAGCCAGAGAGATTGCAGACATTGTCCTGTTCGATATTGTTGAAGGGATGCCCCAGGGCAAAGGCCTTGACTTGCTTGAGGCCGGGCCAATTGAAGGCTACGATGTGAAGATTACCGGGACCAACGACTACGCCGATACCGCACAGTCTGATGTTGTTGTGGTGACATCGGGCGCACCGCGCAAGCCGGGGATGAGCCGGGAAGACCTCATCAAAGTGAACGCAAACATCACCCGCGATTGTATTAACAATGTAGTCAAGCACTCGCCCGACACCATGATTATCATGGTCAACAACCCGCTTGACGCAATGACCTACCTGGCAAAACAGACCAGCGGTTTTCCAAAAAACCGGGTTCTGGGGCAGGCCGGCGTGCTCGACAGTGCCCGCTACCGCACATTTATTGCAATGGAAACCGGCGTATCGGTTGAAGATGTCCAGGCAATGTTGATGGGCGGGCATGGTGATGAAATGGTCCCCCTCCCGCGGTTCTCCACAATTGGCGGTATCCCCGTGACCGAATTGATTATGCCCGACCGACTCGAAGCGATTGTCCAGCGTACCCGCAAAGGTGGGGGTGAGATTGTCAACTTGCTCAAGACCGGCAGTGCCTACTATGCCCCGGCAGCCGCCACGGCCCAGATGGTCGAAGCCGTGTTGCTCGACAAAAAACGGGTTCTCCCCTGCGCGGCATATCTGGAAGGGGAATATAGCCTCTCCGATATATACTTCGGCGTTCCCATTGTTCTGGGTGCAGGCGGAGTCGAGCGCGTCATTGAGCTACCGCTCAACGAAGAAGAGCGAGCCCAGGTTCAAAAATCGGCTGAAGCAGTCCGAAACACCGTAGAAGTCTTGAAAACCTTGTAGCAATTACCCATATCAACCAGGATTGACCAGTATCAACCAGTGAGAGACAAACGGACGGACCAGGCCCCCCCGTTTGTCTCTCCCCCAGAAAACACCTATGACAACATCTGATACAACAAGCCGCCCCCGTACCTACCGTGATTACTGGCAGGCGAGCGGGGGCGAAAAACTGACCACCCTGACCCGATTGCTGCTGTTCATCCCTCTTATCGCTATTCTCCAGAAAAGCCACGTTGTCTGGCCCCCCGCGCCCACCAGCGAACCGGTTGTCCTGCTCCTCTGGGGCTATCTTGGGTTCGGCATCCTTATGAGCGTCCTGCTGCTCATCCCACCCATTGGCTCACTGAGCAGACATCTCTATGTGCTTGATGTTGTACTGCTCGTGGTGCTGGCTGTTTTGAGCGAAAACATTGTCCTCTTTTTTCCTTTCCTGCTTGTGCCCCTGCTCAGCGCGGCAGCCTACCAGGCCCCGCTGCTCAGCCTGCTCTCTGGCCTGCTCACCGCCGCCGCCTATGGCAGCGTGTTCTATGCATCCTGGGATGGTCCGGAATTCCCCACATTCCCGCTGATGGTCCAGGTCTTGATGCTCCTCTTTCTTCCCTGGGTTTCCATCAACCTGACCAGGCAATGGGCTTCGGTCAACCAACGCACAATTGCCGCCGCCGAAGCCCACAGGGACGAGGCTCTGGAGCAAGCCCAATTTTATCAGGAACAGATGCGCTCCTTCTCCAATGTCACCGCGAAACTTGCAGAAACCGTCAACTACAAGCAGGTGACAACGATAGCTCTGCAAGAAATCCAGAAACTCCTGCCCCAATCTCGCACCGGGCTTATTCTGCTCCCCACGGGCAATCCGAAGGAGCTGAAAATAGAGAGCGTCGAGCCGGCCAATCCGAGCGTCCTGGGAAGCACCATAACCACAGGGAACGGCACGATTGGGGGAATGCTCCGGGCCTCCTCAACCGCCTGCATTGTCGAAAACATCGGCCACGAGCCAGAAGCCGAATCGCTCCCGATGCTGCAATCATATTCATCGGCTGCTCTGTCCCCCCTCCGGATGAAGCTGAAAACCTTTGGTATCCTCATCGTCCTCAGCGATCAGCCCGACGCTTTTACCAGCGAACATCTCGAAATGTTGCAAGGAATTGCAAATTATATTATTGTAGCCATTTACAATGCCCAGATGCAATTTGAGATGAAGCAGGGACATAGCAGGTTGCTGGCCAAAGAAAAAGAAGTGCGCGACAACATTGCAAGCAAGCTGCACGATGGCCCTACCCAGAAGGTCGCCCAGATTTCCATGAATACCGATTTTATCAAGAAGGTCGCTCAGAATGACCCCTCGCGTTTGCCAGAAGAACTGGACAAGTTTGCTCAGCTTGCCCAGGTTGCCAATAGTGAGATGCGAATGACACTCTTTGAACTTCGTCCCCTCACGCTGGAAACGCAAGGGTTGCGGGCAGCTCTTGATGAATATGTTGAAAAGCTGAAGATCCGAAGCGGCAAAACCCAGGTGCTGGTCCGCTCACGGGGGTCGCTCGACACCGCGCTTGAGCGCGAAGCCGAAAGCGTTATCTTCGACATTGTGCAGGAATCGGTAAACAATGCGCTCAAACACGCCGAAGCCTCACAGATCAAGATTAGCCTGGAACGCCAGGATACCCAGTTTGTCACCACTGTTTCCGACGATGGCAAGGGCTTCGACCCCGAAGCAGCGCGAGAGTCGGCGGCAAAGCGGGCCTCGTTCGGGCTACAAAATTTCAATGAACGGGCCGAAATGATTGGAGGGACAGTTGAGATTGATGCTGCTCCGGGCAAGGGATCAACAATACGGATTATTGTCCCACTCTCGAACACAGCATGAACCCGTACCTTGTGCCAGGCCACGTCCGCGCTGCGCTGCGAACACTCCAGCTTTTCCCTTCCCGTGGAATGGGCCAGCATTTTTTGATAGATGCTCAGGCCCTTGAGCGCATTGTTGCCACGGCAAACTTGACTGGCAGCGACATTGTCGTTGAGGTAGGGCCGGGCCTGGGGGTGCTGACGTGGGAACTGGTGCGGCGAGCCGGGCGCGTTATCGCTGTTGAACTTGACAAACGGCTGGCGGCTCGTTTGCGCAACGAATTTGCAGCAGGGGCAGGGAAACAGGGAATGGCTGCGCTGGATGTTCTCCAGGCCAATGTGCTGGATCTGCCTCCCGCCAGCATCCTGCATCAGACAGACGAAATCTCTCCCTGCGCCCTGCCCTACAAAGTTGTAGCCAATCTACCCTATGCCATCACCTCGCCCGTGCTGCGCCACTTCCTGGAACACCAGCCGCAACCGCAGATGATGGTTGTGCTGGTACAGTGGGAAGTGGCGCAACGGATTACCGCCCAGCCGGGCAAGCTGAGCCTCCTGGCCCACGCTATCCAGATGTATGCAGAACCAGCGATTGTCGGGCGGGTTGCCGCCAGCAGCTTCTTGCCAGAGCCAGCGGTAGACTCAGCCATCCTGCGTCTGCAAACCCGCGCAGAGCCAGCCGTTGCCGTAGACAACATCACCACACTCTTTCGCATTATCAAAGCAGGCTTTCTCCACTCGCGCAAAAAGCTATCCAACGGACTCCCTGGGGGCCTTGCCGCAATGGGACACACGCTCCCCCGCGAGCAGGCAGTAGCAGCCCTGCACCAGGCCAGCGTCTCGCCCGACCGTCGCGCCGAAACGCTGACGCTCGAAGAATGGGCCGGGGTATACTGCGCTCTGCAAGAACACCTGGCCTGAGCAGCAATTCAGAGAGAAGAGGAGTATGTCGAAAAATAAAATTATCATCAAAGGTGCACGCGAACACAACCTCAAAGGGATCGATGTTGAGATCCCCCACGATCAGCTTGTTGTCCTGACGGGCGTATCGGGGTCGGGCAAGAGTTCACTTGCCTTTGACACCCTCTATGCCGAAGGGCAACGGCGATATGTTGAAAGCCTTTCCTCATATGCACGCCAGTTTCTTGGGCAAATGGAAAAGCCCCACGTTGACTTCATTGAGGGATTGTCGCCATCCATCGCCATTGAGCAGAAAAGTTCCAGCAAAAACCCGCGGAGTACCGTCGGCACAGTCACGGAGATCTACGATTACTTGCGGTTGCTCTTTGCCCGCGTGGGGACTCCCCATTGTCCCTCGTGTGGGCGCGAGGTGGGGGGACAGAGTGCCGAACAGATGGTAGACCGGGTGCTCGAATTGCCCAGCGGAACACGCTTTTTGGTGCTGGCTCCGCTTGTCTTGCAGCGCAAAGGGGAATACCGCGAAGTTTTTGCCGAAGCGCGGAGCGAGGGGTTTGTGCGGGTGCGTGTGGATGGCGAAATCCGCGACCTGCAAGAAGAGATCAAGCTCAACAAAAAGCTAAAACACACCATTGAGGTTGTCGTTGATCGGCTGGTGTTGCCAGAACCGCCCGCTGCGGCAGCCAGCACAACCAGCACAACCAGCACAAACGGCAACGAACAACCCGCCAACGAGGAATGGCAATCGTTTGTAACGCGCCTGACCGACAGCATTGAAACGTCGCTGCGGACGGGCGATGGAAACGTTGTCATCAGCGTGGTTGATAGCTCTGGCGAGCACAAACAGGATGGGAAACAAAAGAACACGCCGCTTGAATGGCTGATGAGCGAAACGAATACCTGTACGGAATGTGGTATCTCGTTTCCCGAACTCTCACCGCAACTCTTCTCCTTCAATTCGCCCCAGGGAGCCTGCACCGACTGCACCGGCCTGGGCACCCGCCTGGAGGTAGATGAAGCATTGCTTGTGCCCGACCCGTCGCTCTCGCTGCACGAAGGCGCGGCCCCCTACTGGGGCGACCTTCACAAAAAACGTGACTCGTGGCTGTATCAAGCCCTGGTCTGTCTTGGCGAACAGTATGGCTTCAACCTGGACACCCCCTGGAAGAACCTGACGCAGGAACAACACCATATCCTGATCAATGGAAGCGGCAACAACAAGATTCGCTTCAACTGGTCGCACGAGGGGGGGAGCCACGGGGTTTTCTACCGCACCTGGGAAGGGATGAAACATGAAATTGTGCGCCGATTTAACCAGACGGAGAGCAACCAGACCCGCGACTTTTACGCTCAATTTATGAGCGAGCAGATATGCCCCTCGTGCGAGGGAGCGCGCTTGCGCCCCGAAAGTTTGTCGGTCACAGTGGCCGGGCAAACCATTTTTAGCGTGTGTCGGCTCAATATCACCGAAGTACACGAATGGATAACGATGCTGCTGGAGGACCACACTCCTGCTGCCGATGGCCCCGCTCTCCCCTCGCCCCATCCCTACCAGCCACTCTCCCCCACCCAACGGGAAATAGCCGGAGAGGTATTGAAGGAAATCCGCGATCGCTTGCGCTTTTTGCTGGATGTTGGCCTGTACTATCTGACGCTTGAACGGTCGGCCCCCACCCTGAGCGGCGGTGAGGCGCAACGTATCCGCCTGGCCTCACAAATTGGGAGCGGACTGGTGGGCGTAACCTACATTCTCGATGAGCCAAGCATCGGGCTACACCAGCGCGACAATCGCAAACTGCTTGGCTCGCTGCTGCGGCTGCGCAACCTGGGAAACACCGTTATTGTGGTTGAGCACGACCTGGAGACAATGCAAAATGCCGATTGGATGATAGACTTTGGCCCGGCGGCGGGGGTGAAGGGTGGGGAGGTTGTCGCAACAGGCACGCCCACAACCATTGCGCAGAGTAACACGCTCACAGGGGCATATCTCAGCGGAAAACTGGAAATCCCCATTCCCGAAACGCGGCGGTTGCAGGGCCGCAAAGAGACAACCTGGCTTGAGGTGCAGGGGGCCAGGATGAACAACCTGCGGAACATTGATGTGCGCTTCCCACTTGGGAGTTTCGTTGCCGTGACGGGGGTGAGCGGCAGCGGCAAGTCGTCGTTGGTGAGCGAAACGCTCTACCCGGCCCTGGCCACACGCTTGCACCGCGCCCAGATGCGCCCCGGCCCACACCAGACCATTCAGGGCATTGAACATCTCGACAAGGTTATCAACATTGACCAGCAGCCTATTGGCCGCACCCCACGCAGCAACCCTGCAACGTATGTCAAATTATTCGACCAGCTCCGTGAGCTATTCTCAAACACGCCGGAGGCAAAACTGCGCGGCTATGCGCCCGGACGGTTCTCGTTCAACCTGAAGGGGGGACGCTGCGAGTCCTGCGAGGGCAACGGCGAGATTCGCATTGACATGCAGTTTTTGCCCGATGTATGGGTGCGCTGCGATGTCTGCAAGGGCAAACGCTACAACCGCGAGACCTTGCAGGTAAAATACAAGGGCAAGAGCATTGCCGATGTGCTTGATATGGATGTGCAGACGGCGTTGGAGTTTTTTGAGAATGTCCCGCGCATCCGCCGTATTCTCCAGACACTCCACGATGTAGGGCTGGACTATATCAAGCTAGGGCAGCCGGCCACCACGCTGAGTGGGGGCGAGGCCCAGCGGGTGAAGCTCTCGCGTGAGCTGGCCCGCGTGGCCACCGGGCGCACGCTCTACATTCTCGACGAGCCAACCACCGGCCTGCATTTTGCCGATGTCAAAAACCTGCTCAATGTGCTGCACCGCCTGGTAGATGCGGGGAATACCGTTGTCGTGATTGAGCATAACCTGGATGTGATAAAAACGGCCGACTGGATTATTGATCTGGGGCCAGAGGGAGGCGACGGAGGCGGGGAGATTGTGGCGCAGGGAAGCCCGGAGCAGGTGGCACAGGTCGAGTTATCATTCACCGGGCAGTTCCTGCACGATCTTCTGGGAGTCGTGGAGGTGGTGGCGTAGGCGGAGCGGGAGCATATGGATGAAGAGGAGAGCCTGCTGATAGAGATCGTAAATCTCTTTTGCTGTTTTTTGCAGCGGATAGGAGGCGAAGTTTTCGTGGACGAGCGCGTTGCGGGTTTTCCCTATCTCCATAAACGCCCGAATAGCTTTGTTGAGATCATCATTGTTCATGACCTCTGCTATCATAAGGTTTTTGAATTGTTCCCCAAATAACCCGAAAAACTGATTGGCATTTGCCGCATCCCAGGAAAAAAATGTGTGGTACTGTCGCTTGATAGCCTTGTTTTTGACAAAGTGGAAGAGGGGCGGGGTTGTCTGCTCCTGGAAGAAATCGAGCAGTATCTGCTTGACCTCCTCCTCAAAATAACTTGCTACCGCCAGAAGGAGAACTTTTGGAAAACTGCTTTCCTCGTTGTAAAGGAGTGAGTATTCGCCGTTTTCTCGGAGATACGAGAGCAGCATTTCATTGCTTTCATAGAGCTGATCTATGATTGTTGTGGTTGGCGGTGTGTTCGCCGTATCCATAGAAAAAAACCTCTCGAAACTTACTGAGTAGCAATGATCTCCTGAGCACGTCGCAAGCGTGTTAACACATTCTCCTTACTCGCCGTTCCTTTCTGGGTCGCCCCCACAAATTCTGCGTCTTTCTTCAACTGGACGACAGAACGTTCGTCTGTCTTCCCTGTCACCAGGTTCCTATCAGGGTAAGGGACGCAGCAGACAGCAACAAAGACTGCCTCAAACACCATGACACTGAACCGCCCCCGAATCTGGAACGCATCGTTGGGCAATGTTGAACAACTTTCGAGAAAGGAATCAAACAGGGACTCAAGGTAGTTGACCGTTTCCGCATTGTATTCCTGGGCTTGTTTAGAAAACCCATTCAAAAACTTGACCATTGAAGGTTTGTATTCATCTTTGATAAGCAATGCAAAGCCTCTCAGGAGAAACTCCATATCTTTCATATGTAAATCTGCTTCAGGGGAGCCAAGAAGCCTTCGCCAAGAGGGTTTTGTGTTGGCGCGGTAGAGCATATCGTAGAAGCTAGAATGGTAAATACTCATTCTGATTTCTTGTTGCGAGAGGTTTATTCCAGCGGTATTGAGCCGATTGAAAATCTCATAGATTGCAGCGTCTTTTTCCGGATCGGGGGCAACCTGCTTGACTAAAATACATCGCATGGTACGAAGATCAAACGTTGAGCGGTAATCGTCTAATGACGAATAGACAGGTTTATTGAACTTGTTTTTCTTGTCCGGGAGCTTCTCTGGAAGGTTAAGTTTGAAATCAGTAAAGTATCGATCATCTCCAAAGATTTTTTCAGGAATGCGTCCATGCTCATTGAAGATCTGTCGCAGTTCGGTGCGCTTTTCTTTTTTGGGAAACCGCTTCTTGATGAAGTAGTAGATGGTCATCAACCGCTGCTGGCCATCTATAACAAGAAACTTGTTTCTCGCTTGCTCATAGAGAAAGAGCTGTGGAATGGGCAGTCCGATAATCAAAGACTCGATCAGTTTGGAAGCCCGTCTGATGTCCCAGACATAGTTACGCTGGAAACCGGGTATCTCGATGACCCCGGATTCAATCATATCAAACAGGGTTTTTACATTGAAATCATTTGGAGAGGAGATAATATCATACTCGGAAATGGAGTATCCATCTTCCTGGGTATCTTCGCTTTCTGGTTCATACCAGGGGTCACGGTTGTCGTATGGGCTAATCTGCTGATCAGTGTGTGCTTGCCCTGTATGGCTACTCATCATTGGTATTTCTCCCGCCGGCTTTATTCCTGTTGCAATCTGAACAAAACCGCATATTTTTTGTTCCCATATAATACCACAACATTCCACATAAACAATCGGGGCACAAAGGCACAGAAAACACAGAGAGAAGGCTTTTCTCAATCTCTCTGTATCCCTTCGTGCCTTTGTGGTTTTTATCTGCGGTCCACCCGTCAGCTACACCACCAACTTGAGCGGCGATTGCAACAGATCCTTGAAATGCTGGAGGAACTTCGCTGCTGCCGCGCCATCGGTCACGCGGTGGTCGCAGCTCAGCGTGACATTCATCACGGTGCCAATGGTGATCTCGTCGTTGCGAACAACGGGTATCTGGCGCACCGAGCTAACGGCCAGCACCGCCGATTGTGGCGGCGTGATGATGGCCGCAAACTCGACCACATCGAACATGCCCAGGTTGGAAACGGTAAATGTCCCCCCTTCTAGCTCCGACTGCTTGATGCGCCCCTCCCGCGCCCGCAGCGCAAGGTCGCGCACCTCGGCGGCAATTGTCCCCAGGCTTTTCGTGTCTGCACTGGCGACAACCGGCACAATCAGCCCGTCATCAACAGCCACAGCAACCGCGATATTGACCTGGGGATGCTCCACAATGGCGGGCTTGCCATTGTCGGCCACGCCATAGCTACTGTTGAAGGCCGGGTATGCTCGCAACGAGAGAGCCGCAGCCTTGATAACCAGATCGTTGACAGAGATCTTGACGGGGGCCGCCCCACTCTGGTTGATCTGTTGGCGGAGGGAGAGGGCCGCATCCATATCAATTTCGCTGGTCATATAGATATGCGGAGTGCCATGTTTTGCCTCGCTCATGCGGGTGGCGATGGCCTGGCGCATGCGGCTGAGCGGTGTCGGTGTGGCTCCTGCGTCGGGGAAAGCAGCAGATGGGAGACGGTGGGTTGTCGGGGCGGCTGGCTGGCTCTCCGGTGATGCGGAGGGTTCCTGGCGTTGTTGATGAAATTGCTCCACATTTTCCCTGATAATGCGTCCGCCGGGGCCGCTTCCCTGGATCTGGCGCAGGTCCACGCCATATTCCTGCGCAATGGCGCGGGCCAGCGGCGAAGCCCTGACCCTCCCCCCCTGCGCAGCGGGAGTGGTTGTCCCGCCCGGTTGCGGTGGAGTCCCTTCCTGCGGTTTCTCCTGGGCTTCTCCTTTCGGTTCTCGTTGCGCTTCTCGCTGAGGCTTCTCCGGACGTGCCGACTTTACCGCCCCATCGCCAATAATAGCGATGGGGGTTCCGATGGGAACCGTTTCTCCGTCTCCGATCAGAATTTCTTGCAGCGTTCCGCTATCATAGGCCTCCAGTTCCATTGTGGCTTTGTCGGTTTCGATTTCGCATAGTACATCCCCTCGCTTCACCTCGTCGCCTGGCTGCTTCAGCCAGCGGGCAATAACGCCCTCAGTCATGGTGTCGCTCAAACGGGGCATGGTTACTTCTGCCATTGGTTACTCCCTCTATCGCTCTCTCGTATATCTTCTCCCGCTCTCTCCTACGTTCCAAACCCTTCTTTTTGCGTCCCCTGCAACACCCGCCGCACCGCCTCCAGCACCTGCTGCTCATCGGGCATAGTCGCCTGTTCAAGCACCTTCGCATAGGGCAGGGGTACCTCTTTTGTCGCCACGCGCAGCACGGGCGCATCGAGATAATCGAAGGCTTCTTCCTGAATGGTGGCGGCAACTTCGGCACCAATGCCATAGGACCGCCAGTCATCCTCAACGATGACCGCCCGACTGGTCTTTTTCACCGAGTTGACAAGGGTTTCGCGGTCGAGTGGGCGCAACGAACGCAGATCAACCACCTCGACGCTGACCCCCTGATCTTCGAGTTTTTGCGCCACATTCATGGCCAGCACGGTCTTGAACGAATAGGAGATGAGCGAAAGATCGCTCCCTGTTTTCTTGATGTCGGCCCGGCCAATCGGCACGGTAAAATCGCCTTCCTCTACCTCGCCCTTTGTATTATACAATCCCAGGTTTTCGACAAAGATCACCGGGTCATCATCGCGGATGGCCGAACGCAGTAGCCCTCTGGCATCGCGAGGGGTGGCAGGGGCAACCACTTTTAGCCCCGGCATGTGTGCGTAGTATACTTCGAGATTTTGCGAGTGGGTGGCGGCGAGCTGCTGCCCGCCCCCGCCCGGTGTGCGGAGCACCAGCGGAATTCGCACCTGTCCCCCGAACATATAATGAATCTTGGCTGCGTGGTTGACGATTTGATCCATAGCAAGCAGGCTAAAGTTGATGGTCATAATTTCGATGACCGGGCGCAACCCCAGCATCGCCGACCCTATCGCCATCCCGACAAACCCCTCTTCCGAAATGGGCGTATCTACCACACGCTTTGCCCCAAACTCGTTGTAGAGACCTGCCGTCACCTTGTATGAGCCTTCAAAGATACCGATTTCCTCTCCCACGAGGTACACCCGATCATCCCGCTTCATTTCTTCGCGCAGCGTCTCATTGAGAGCCTGCCGATAGGTCATCAATGCCATAGTTTCTGGTTCTCCTCCCCCGCTACCCACTGGCGAGTGGCGTTGCATACATGTAGGTATACAGATCGTCTATGTTCGGTTCCGGGCTGGATTCGGCAAAATCTACCGCCTCCTGAATTTCGTGTTCAACCGTTTCGGTGGTCTGATTGAACCAGGCTTCGTCGGCAAGACCGGCTTCTTGCAGGGTGCGAGCAAAGCGGCTCAGCGGGTCGTCGGCCTGCTCACGCTGTACCTCGTCTTCAGGACGATAGCGGGCCGGGTCTACCACCGAATGCCCCCGAAAGCGGTAGCTCACGGCTTCGATGATGGCCGGTTCGCCCTCGTGCTGCGCCCGCTCGCGGAGCCGCCGGGTGGCATCGCGCATTGAGAGCACATCGCGCCCATCAACCCGTTCGCCGTGGATACGATAGGCACATCCGCGCTTGAAGAGATCTGGCTCACCTGAACTCTTCTCAACCCGTGTGCCCATTCCGTAGCCGTTGTTGACAATGAGGAAGAGGATAGGCAGGTTGTGCAGGCGGGCCAGATTCAGACTTTCGTGCCACGCGCCGATATTCGTTGTGCTGTCCCCCATCTGGCAAACCACAACCCCCTCACGCTCCTGATACTTGAGCGCAAAAGCCGCCCCTACCGCCAGCGGTATCTGCCCCCCGACAATCGCATAGCCACCCATAAAGTGGTGCTCAAGCGAGAACATATGCATCGAGCCGCCGCGCCCGCGGGCAACGCCCCCCTCGCGCCCGAATAGCTCGGCCATCACCGGGCCGGGCGCAACCCCCCGCGCCAGGATATAGCCGTGTTCGCGGTAGTTGGTGTAGATATAATCCTCCGGTTGCAAAGCCGCCATCAACCCGACAATCGTTGCCTCCTCGCCCAGGTTCAGGTGACAATACCCCCCGATCTTTGCCCGCGTATACATCTCGCCCGTGCGTTCCTCGAAACGCCGAATCCGTAGCATGTCGCGGTAGTAGGTTCGCAGCGTTTCGCCATCTTCTGCGCTCACATCGCGCTGCTGAACAGCGGGGTGCGGTTGCGATTCCTCAACATCTACCTCGTAGCTCATAACTCCCCTTTCCCTGTAATTCTGATAGTTCTCTGCTGTATTTTCTTACTTAATACTATTGTAACAGATGATACCTGCTCCTACCAGCGGTTTCCGTAATTGTTCACGTTTGAGGGTGAAACCCTGGGAGCGCAAGTGTCTCGCTTGCACCGGGGCAGGTAGGATGCCCGCGCTCCCAGCAGCAATACCCCCGAATCTGAACAGGTACCGGTTTTTTACCACTCTGCCACTTGCCCACTTGCCCCTGGCTCTTGTTTTGTGGTACTATGCAGGCGGTGGATTCAGAGAACAGGGATCAGGGATCGGAGGAAATATCTGCTCCCTGGTATGAGAAAACCAGTATGAGCAGGATTATTTCGTGGATACCCCCCCGCTACCGGGCTGGCGTTGTTCTGGTTTCCCTGCTTGTCGTAGCGGCAACCATTGTCCGGGTTCTTGTGTGGCGACGCAACCGCCACGCCCTGCGAAACCGTTCGGCGATCTCCCCCCAACCACCACTCCGCCGCCACACCCGACACGATCATTATACGCAGGCACCACAGCGGGACCAGGAAGCAGAACTCTTTTCTGCTCAGCCCGTCACATCAGCACCAGCAGAGTCCCACGCGAGGCATTCTGTTGATGCCATGTTTGATGGGAAGGTGTTTCGTCCCCTCACGGTGCCCGACTTCCCCCCCGGCACGCAGGTTGCCCATATGGTGCCCGCCCGCGTGACGGTGACCGGCTATCCGCCAGCACCTGCCGGCGAGAGAACCGCGGAGCCAGGCGACGAGGGAGACAGGGGCGAGGAGGATGGCGGGGCCAGAACCGGCGAAACAACACCGGGTCTCCAGCGCATCCGCCAGAAGCTCAGAAAGCCGCTTGTCCGATCGGGCCTGCTCTCGCTCTTCACGCGGCTCGATATGCTCCTGCTGCTTGGAGCCATGCTTATCTATGGGATAACCCGCTTTGTTGGGCTGGTGCAGTTTCCCATCTTCTTCTTCTGTGATGAGGCTATCCAGACCAGACTGGCCGAAAAGCTGATCAACAACGGACTGCGTGATGAGGCTGGAACCTTCCTGCCGCCCTATTTCCTGAATGTGAAGAAATGGAACCTGGGCTTTTCTATCTACCTGCATGCCATCACAACGTTTCTGTTCGGCAAATCGGTATTCCTGACCCGCGCAACCTCGGTTGTCGTGGGGATGCTGGCCCCTGCGGCAATTGCGCTCACGCTCAAGGTGGTTTTCAACAATCGGTTCTGGTGGATGGCCCCGCTGGTGCTGGGGATTGTCCCGGCCTGGTTTCTGCATTCGCGCACGGCTTTTGAGACGGTGATGACCGTTGCCTTTTTTGCCTGCTTCCTCTGCTCCTACCTGCTCTATCGCACCCGCTCCCCGCTCTATGTCTTTGCAACGTTGATCTTTGGGGCCGCCACCTTCTACAGCTACTCCAACGGACAGGGGATTATGGCGGTGTGCAGTGTGCTGCTGTTGCTCTTCGGCCTGCCCTACCATATCCGCCAGATACGCCAGCGTCCGCTTGTGATGATAGCCGGTTTGCTGCTCATATTTCTGCTGGCGGTGCCCCTGTTGCGCCACCGCTCGCTACACCCCGGCGAAACATCCCATCAGCTTGAGGACCTGGGGTCATACTGGGTGGAGTCTATTCCGACTGGCGAAAAAATTTCGCGCTTTGCCGAAAACTACCTGTCGGGGCTGGACCCGCGCTACTGGTTCCTCTACAACGATGTGGATCTCGTGCGCCATCGGATGCAAGATATGGGACACCTGCCGCTAATCATTGCGCCATTTGTGGCAATCGGGCTTGGGGTGTGTCTGTGGCGGTGGCGTTCGCCTCCCCATCGTACAATGCTGGTGGCGGTGCTGGCGGTGCCCTTCTCGCCGGCCCTTGTGCGCATCGAGGTCTACCGGGTGCTTGGTATGGTTGTTCCCGCCACGCTGCTTGCGGTCATCGGCTTCGCGCAGCTCTATGCATGGCTGACGCAGGCATGGCTGACGCGGTGGGCATGGCTCAACCGCTTGCGTCCCTATATGGCTGTGGCAGCGGGCACGGCAGCAACCCTCGTCGTGTTGAATATCGGGTTGCTCCATTCGGCCCTCACCCACGGGCCAACCTGGTATACCAACTATGGCATGGGCGGGATGCAATATGGCGCACGGCAGATTTTCGAGCAGACGGTCCCGGTCGTTCTCGCCGCAACCCCGCCCAATACACAGATTGTTGTTTCGCATACCTGGGCCAATTTCCCCAATGTGTTTATGGAATTTTTCCTTACCCCGCAGCAGCGCAAGCGGGTGGGAATGATAAGTATAAAAGATATTTTGCAGCGAATCGCCAGCGACAGGGTGCCTCTTCCCCAGGAAAAACTATTTGTGTTGCCCCACTACGAATACCGCGAAGCCGTCAACAACAACAAGCTGATTGTTTCTTCTCCTGAGCAGATTATCCCCTATCCCGATGGGCGACCCGGCTTCTACTTTGTGCGAATGCGCTATGTTGATAATGTTGATGAGATTGTGCTGGAAGAGCGCAAGGCCCGCCAGCAACTTGTTGAATCGCAGGTAACACTGGAGGGGGAGCCGCTCACCTTGCGCCACTCCCTGATTGATATGGGGAACCCGCAAAACATTTTTGATGGCGACACAGAAACGCTGCTGCGTGGGAGAGAGGCCAACCCGTTCATTGTCGAATTTCATTTCCCATCCCCACACACCATAGCGACGCTTGGGGTGCAGGTGCGCTGCAAGGATTTCTCGTTTGATATTACTGTCACCCCGCCGGGTGGAGGAGAAGCGCAAGCCTACACAACCACCTATCGGGATATGCCGGTAGACTCGCGGGTTGATTACGCATTTCCCGATGGGCCGGTCGAGGCCGATATGCTCCGGCTTGAGATTACCAATCTCAATGGGAACACGTTCGAGCATATCCACCTGTGGGAAGTTGAGTTTCAATAGCGGTTCAAAGAGAGCAAAGAGAGCAAAGGGAGCAAAGAGAAGGAATGAAACAGGTCTGGCGTTTTCTTCCGATAGTTGCAATGATTCTCATTGCAGCTCTGGCCTGGCGTGGACAATCTCTGCTGTTGCTCCGCCCGCCCGTGGTTCTGCCGGGGGTATTCCTGCTGGTGCTCGCCACCGTGGGGTTTCTGGGGCTTTCGTTCTGGGCCAGCGACCGATCCCTTGCACCGGCCCAATCCGACCCACGCTCTTTCCTGTCGGGACTATCTATCCTGACCAGCAGAGGGTTGGCCGCGCTCAAACAACTCTTCTCTCCCCCGCATGCCCCGCTGCTGCTGGGAGCTGCGATAGTGTGCGGGGTGCTGGCCTTTCGTCTGGATGAAAACCCCGCGATGCACCCGTGGCCCGTGTTGTTGGCCTGGTTGGCCGGCATAGGCTTCTTTCTGGTCGGGGCGTGGGCCTATGGGAACGAGCGCGAGACAACCCCAGGCGGTGGCACCTGGTTTGTGGCCCCCTTTGTGCGGTGGGAGGTTTTCGCCATTGGTGTATTGACGCTGGTTGCGTTTTTGCTGCGGGTCGTAGATATTGGCAATATCCCCAACAACATCAGTGGAGACGAAGCGGAAATGGGCCTGGTTGCCCGGCGCATTCTTCAGGGGAAACTACAAGATCCTTTTGCAACGAGCTGGCTCTCCCATCCAAACCTGTGGTTTTTTTTGCAGGCTCTCTCGCTGAAGATGGCGGGGGATACCGTGGGGGGGCTGCGGATGCTCTCGGTGGTCATTGGCACGGCGGCCATCCCGATGATGTACCTGTTTGCCCGCCCGCTCTATGGGCGCGGCTTCGCTGTCATCGCCACGGCTCTGCTCGTGGCCTACCATTTTCACCTGCACTACAGCCGCTATGCCCTCAACAACATTGCTGATCCTCTTCTCGCTCTGGCCTTTTTCACTGCCCTCTTCCACGGACTGCGGACGCGCCACCCGCTGAGCTTTGCGCTGGCCGGCGTGGTGCTTGGGCTTGCGCTCCACTTCTACATGGGATCGCGGCTGCTCATTGTGCTCCTTTTTGCCCTATTGCTGCATCAATTTTTCCTCAATCGGGCGAACCTCTTGCGGTTGCGCTGGCAGATGCTCCTGCTGGCTGTGGGGTTCTTCCTGGCGTTTGGCCCACTCCTACAACATTTCCTGACCCATACGGAAACATTCAATGCTCGTTTCAAAGGAGTCGGGGTCTTCAGCAACTGGTTTGACAATTATGCAGGGGGGCGATCCTTCATAGAGATGGTGCTCTGGCAGTTTCGCGTGGCGTTCGGGGCCTATCTCTTTGTCCCCGACACCAGTTGCCAATATGACCCCGGTATCGCCCTGCTCGATCCTTTTTCAGGGGTGTTCTTTCTGTTCGGGGTTGCGCTGGCCCTTGTGCGCTGGCGGCGGGTTGATTCGTTTTTGCTGCTGGCGTGGGTCGGGGGAGCCGCGTTTTTCGGGGGGGTGCTGCTGGCCAATACCCCGGAGAGCGGACGCTATGTCACCACGGGGCCGGCCCTCTGCCTGCTCGTTGCGCTGGCCGTGGGGCAACTGGGAACCATTGCCCGCCATGTCCTTGTGCATCTCTTCCCACAAACGCAAGGGGAGGGGGCCGACAACAGCCATATCAGTAGCCGCATCAACCCGCAGACAACCATCACCCGTGGGGTGCAGGGGACGCTTGTTGTATTGCTGATGTTTGTCAATCTGCATTTCTACTTCAACATCTTTACCCCACGCGACAACTTTGGCTGGACCGAGCAGAGCAACGAAATTGGACACTACCTGGCCCGCCAGCCGGAAAACACGTATGCCTATTTTTTTGGAGCCCCGCGGCTTTTCATCAACCATGGGCCCATCCGCTTCTTTGCCCCCGATGTCCCTGGCATTGATGTTCACGAGCCAATTACTTCCTTCGACGATCTGCCTGCCATTCCGACAGGGATGCACCCGGTCTATGTCTTTTTGCCCGGCCGTGAAGATGAGCTACAAGTTGTCCAGACGCGCTACCCGGAGGGCGAGACTTTTACGCTTCCCGATACGGAGCACCGCGGACGCGGCAAAGATGGCATCCTCTTTCTGGGCTACCGCCCCGATGTGAGCGTGAGGGGGAATGGTGATGATAGCGCATCTTCCTCCCCCGCTCCAACGCACACGGACAACAACCAGGAAAACCTCATTGAAACCTCCCTCTTGCTCAATGGCGACCGCCTGACGGTCCGTCATTCGGAGAGTGATGCAGGGTTGGTCGAGCATATTTTCGATGGCGACCCGAAAACGCTCCTTCGGGGGAAGGAAGCAAACCCGTTTATCATAACGGTTGCATTTTCGCAACCGCACACTATCGGCACGGTAGGCGTGCAGGTACGTTGTCCCAATTTCTCTGTCACCATCCGTGCAACACCGAAGGGGGAAACAGAACCCCGAACCTATACAAAAACCTATCTCGATATGCCAGAGGATTCACGGGTTGATTATGCATTGCCCGATGGTCCGCTGGAGGTTGAAGAGCTACAACTAGAGATTGTCAACCTCAACGGAAGGAAACAGGAACATATCCACCTGTGGGAAGTGGAATTTCAGGAACAATGACCAATGAATGATCAATGAATGATAGCGATATGCCAGAACAAGAAGAAGCCAGTGCCGCTCCGATGCTCATTCCGCTACGCTATGAGGACGGGGTGTTCAAGCCGGGCAAGAATGTAGATCTGCCGCCGGGCACGCGGGTGCGGCTCGATATTGCCATTTCGCCGAGCCAGGAGCACACCCAGGAGCAATCACAGGAGCAACCGAAACCGACAGTAGCCACACCCACACCGGGCGGCGGAGGAATAGCACGACTGCAGGCACGGCTGGCCGCTCCCCTGGGGCAGCGCGGCATCCTGGCCCTGTTGCGCTATGGGGATGTGCTCCTGCTGCTGCTGACGACGCTGGCCTACGCCCTGACCCGCTTTATCGGGCTAGAGGATTTCCCCATCTACTTCTTCTGCGATGAGGCGATACAACCAGTGCTGGCCCAGGAACTCACCCGGAATGGCTTCCGCGGAAGCGATGGCTTGTTGTTCCCCACCTACTTCCTGAATGCGGATAAGTGGAGCCTGAGCCTCAGCGTCTATATCCACCTCATCAGCGTGGTGCTATTTGGCAAGTCGGTGTTTGTTACCCGCGCCACGTCGGTTGTGGTAGGGATACTTGCGCCGGTGGCGGTTGCGCTCACGCTCAAACTGGTGTTCAAGGTGCGAAGCTGGTGGATTGCCCCGCTGGTGCTGGCGGCCATCCCGGCCTGGTTCATCCATTCGCGCACGGCCTTTGAAACAGCGATGATGGTTGCCTTCTATGCCTGCTTTCTCTGCACCTACCTGCTCTATCGGGTCCACTCACCCCGCTACCTCGTGGCGGCAGTGGTGTTTGGCGCAACGACATTCTACAGCTATACCAATGGCCAGGGCGTGATGTTTGTGAGTGGGATATTGCTGCTGTTCTCCGATTTTCCCTACCATATCCGCCAGATACGCCACAATCATCACCTGGTTGCTGCGGCGGTATTCTTTGTGGTGTTGCTGGCGGTGCCGTTCATTCGCTTCCGTCTGTCCCACCCCGGAGCCACCTCGGCCCACCTGGGCCAGGTTCTCGATTCCTACTGGTTTCAGCCCGACCCGCTCTCCGAGCGGCTAGCAACCTTTTTCGAGAAATACCTGCAGGGGCTTGACCCGCGCTTCTGGTTTGGCGACGACAGCTCCGACCCGGAGCGGTTTCGCCACCGCTTCAAGGGCATGGGGCACCTGCCGATGATCATTGCGCCGTTTCTTGCCGCTGGTCTGGCCCAGTGTGTGTGGCGGTTCCGTTCGCCCCCGCACCGGACTATTCTCGTTGCCATCCTTGCAGCTCCCTTCGCCTCGGCCCTGGCCTGGATTGCCGTCTACCGTGCCCTGGCAATGGTCATACCCGCCACGCTGCTGGCCGTGCTGGGGTTTGATATGCTGCTTGCGCTGGTTGCCCGCTGGCGGAGGGCGTTTCTCGCGGTGGCCGGGGGAGCAACCGTGATCCTCCTCCTGTTCAATGGCTTCATGGTCTCCACCGCACTCACAGCAGGGCCAACCTGGTATAAAGATTATGGACTGACCGGGACGCAATATGGGGCCCGCCAGATCTTTGGCGAGGCTATCCCGGATGTATTGGCTACGGAAGAGCCGAAGAACACCAGGATCAACGTTTCAACCTCGTGGGCCAACAATCCCGGTATTTTTATTCCCTTCTTCCTTGAACCACGCCAGCGACAGCAGATTCGCCTGGTCAAGATAGAAAACTATCTCACGTCCAAGCAAAATATGATTCCCAACGAGATCTTTGTGTTGCCCGCCAATGAGTATGAAGAACTGGACGCGAGCGAAAAGCTCATCCTTCAGCCGCCGGAGCGTATTGTCCCCTATCCCAATGGTGAGCCGGGGTTCTACTTTGTGCGGATGCGCTATGCTGATACGATTGATGAACTGTTTGCCGCGGACGAAGAAGAACGAAACCGTGTGGTTGAAACAACGGTCACGCTGGAGGGCGAGCCGCTGACGTTGCGCCACTCCCTGATTGATATGGGGAACCCGCAAAACATTTTTGATGGCGACACAGAAACGCTGATGCGTGGCAAGGCGGCCAATCCTTTTGTAATGGAGTTTGTCTTTCCAGAGCCGCGCACCATTGCCACGCTCGCGCTCCAGGTGCGGGCAAAACGGTTTACCCTGACGCTCACAGGGACCCCCGCGGAGGGAGAAGAGACATACAGTTACACCCAGAACTATGAAGGATTGCCGCTCGACCCGCGCATTGAGTATACCTTTCCCGATGGGCCGCTCACGCTGGAGCAACTGCGGGTAGAAATCTACAATCCCCGCGATGGCATTACCTCGCACATCCACGTATGGGAAGTGGAGTTTGAGTAGATCCCCGCTGCTAGTTCACCCGGGTAAATATGCCCGACTGTGAGCCAGCCTGCGTTGTGCTCGTCAGCATCATCTGGTTAAAGCGAATATCCACCTCAAACGTGCGGCTACTGCCGGAGAGGTGCAGGACAACGTTGGTCCCATCAGCAAATTCGTAGCTGCCGGTGAGGGTCCTTCCCGATGCTTCGTGCAAAACCAGTGTCCCATCTGCATGAAATTCCAGCGTTTGCTCCTGCTCATTCAGCTTCCAGGTGCCAACAATGGCTTCCTGCGTACTTGTGCCGCAGCCGCCGGCAACGAACAGCATACCAACAAGCAGCACGGCGGCAAAACCAGCGCGAACAAGCGTCTTTCCTATCCTCATTGTTTTTCCTTCTATCCTTCTTCAATCGTTCAGTTTAACATCCGGCTGCATGTATTCTGGGTTCTGGGCTGTTTATATGGCCTGGTCTATTGTATCGTAATCGTTCAGGGGGGATAAATATAATCCTTCAGAACAAGGAGTATCGCTCCTGAGAACGCGGGCGCAGCTCCTCCATCCCAATCCCTCCCCCCGCTGGGGAGAGGACAGGTGGGGGGCCTGAACGATTACATTGTATCACAACATCCAGGCAGCGAGAGGGTTCAGACCCCACGCGCTATCGTACATCCTGACGGAATGAAAAACGGATATTTTCAAGTGAGCAAATATGGTACAATAAAAAGATGAGAGGAGGTGGAGGTGAGTGTTACCACTTGAGCATTCTTGTTGTTTCTTGAACATTATGAAGAGAGAGGAAAAGAGAACCAGTGAACGACGAAAACGCAGCATGGAAAGATCATCTGTCAGAATTTGCCCAGACGTTTTTTGATGCCAACCCACAACCATTTCAGGTCTATCGAGCGGATGGGGTCCTGCTAGGGGTCAACCAGGCCCACGAGCGAATGTGGGGGATCAAGCGGGAAAAGTGGGTCGGAACATATAACCCCCTTGAAGACCCCCAAATTCTCAAGCAGAGCTTTCCCGAATTGTTCCAGCGTGCGCTGGCAGGCGAAACGGTTTCGGGAGATCCGCTTCTCTATGACGCAGCAGTTGTTCGGCCCGAAGAAACCGAGGCAAAAACGCTCTGGGTCCGAACCACGTTGTTTCCCCTCCCCGACGATGCGGGGAAAATTACAAAAGTTGGAGTGACGGGGATCGATGTTACCGAGGAAATAGAGAAAAATCGAGCCATTGAAGCGGCCGAGGCCCGCCTGCGCGACAGCGAAAAAGATTTGCGTATTTTTCAAGCGGTTGTCGAAAATGCCCCCGACGGGTTTTCCATTGGCAACTTGAAGGGGGATATTACCTATAGCAACAGGTCATACAATGATTTGCTTGGGCATGAAGACTCTGTCGGGCTGAATATGAACGATGTTGCCGCACCGGAGGAGGAAACACGTCTTGCAGAAATTACGCGCATTCTGGAAGAGAAGGGCGCGTGGGTCGGGGTGTATCATTACAAGCGCAAAGACGGGAGTACCTTCGTCGGGCAAACATCGTCGTTTGTCGTTGCCGACGAAAATGGCAAGCCGCAGGCTATGGCCACGATTGTCCGCGACATTACCGAGCAGCGGCAGGCCGAAGAAGAACGAACCCAATTGCAGCAGCAAATTATTGAGGCCCAGAAAGCCTCATTGCGCGAACTTTCTACCCCGTTGATGCCGCTGGCCAACCGCGTGGTTGCCATGCCCCTCGTCGGCTCCATTGACAGCAGGCGGGCCCAGGATGTGATGGAGACGCTCTTGCAGGGCGTGGCCGACTATCACGCCACGGTTGCTATTCTCGATATTACCGGGGTGCAGGTGGTAGATACCCAGGTGGCCAATACACTGGTACGGACGGCGCAGGCTGTGAAACTCATCGGAGCGCAGGTGGTGATTACCGGCATCGGGCCCGCAATGGCCCAGACGCTTGTCCAGCTAGGGGCCGACCTGAGCGGCATTGTCACCCGCGGATCGTTGCAAGCTGGTATTGAGTATGCGCTTGGACAGAGCCATACCAGGACATAGTCATAGTGTCCGTTTTTGAGAAGGTAAAGGAGAGAAACCTATCGAAAAGACACCGCATATAGGGAAGCACCTGCACGAGACGGAAACCCCGCGCCAGCGGGCCTTCCTGGTCGGGGCAGATGTGGCGAGTGACAAAAACCCCTGGCGGGCCGAAGACTCGCTTGATGAACTGGCTCTGCTGGCCGATACCGCAGGATTGGATGTTGTCGGAACGCTTTCGCAAAAACTCAAACACCCATCGCCAAAGTTTTTCATTGGTCCGGGCAAAGTCCACGAAATCCTTGCATTGCGCCAGGAACTTGATTTTGATCTGGTTGTGTTTGATGATGAACTGACCCCCGCGCAGACGCGCAATCTGGAACGCGAGCTTGATATTGGCGTGCTGGACCGCACCGCCCTGATCCTCGACATTTTCGCGCAGCATGCCCGCACGCACGAGGGGCGTATCCAGGTGGAACTGGCCCAATATGAGTATTTGCTGCCGCGGTTGCGCCGTCAGTGGACCCACCTCGAACGCCAGACCGGTCAGGGCGGCACATCCGCTGGCGGGGTGGTGGGGTTGCGCGGGCCTGGGGAAACACAGCTTGAGGTAGACCGCCGCGTTATCAACCGTCGTATTGCCTGGCTCAAGCAGCAACTTACCGATGTCCACCGCCACCGCGAGCTGTACCGCAAACAACGCCGCCAGACGGGGATACCCGTTGTGGCCGTGGTTGGCTATACCAACGCGGGCAAATCTACGCTTCTCAACGCGCTGACCGATGCGAATGTGCTTGTTGAAGACCAACTCTTCGCCACGCTCGACCCCACCACCCGCCAGGTGACGCTACCGGGGGGACAGCATATCTTGTTGACCGATACCGTCGGGTTTATCCAAAAACTCCCTACGCAGCTTGTCGCCGCCTTCCGTGCCACGCTTGAAGAAATCAGCGAGGCCGATCTCCTGCTGCATGTGATAGACTACACCCACCCCAACGCACGGGAGCACGAACGGGTGGTAGATACCACGCTGGAAGCTCTCAACGTAGCCGAAAAACCCACGCTCATTGTCTTGAATAAAGCCGACCGGATTGAAGAAATGACCGAAGGTACGCTTGAGAACCTCGTCGCCACGCTGGGTCTCCCCCCCAACTATGTCGCCATCTCGGCCCACAAGCAATGGGGGCTGGAGACCCTGCGGAGTCGCATTGAAACAACCCTCTCCAGGGGGATGGTTTTGCTCGATGCGCTCATCCCCTATCATCGCAACGACCTTGTTTCGCTGTGGCACGAGCGCGGGTTGATAGAGCATGAGGAATATGAGTCAGACGGAACCCATATTCGGGGGCGCGTACCCGACGACATCAAGCGGCAATTTGACCATTTTCTGACTCCCTCTTGAGCGGGAAGTTGAGCAGAGGCCTGAACAGGGGAACGTTTTCTGCCTTTGTCACGTCATGACCGGTGATGAGTGATGATCTATTCTTGTAGAGCGAAGGAGCGTATGGGTATGCGAAAACAGATGATCGGGCCGCTGGTTGTTCTGGCTATGCTGACGGGGCTGGTGCTGGCCAGCTGCGGCAGCACGACGGCGCAGCAATCGGCCACGCCCTCCCCCCCCACGGAAACCCCGGCAGATGAGGAAGCGTCTGGCGAAAACGGGGAAACCCCGGTAGCTGAGGAAACTACCAGGACCAGCAATGGGGACAATGGCGAAAACGGAGACGGAGATATGTCCAGGAGCGAAAACGGGGTTGTTCAGGTGCTCCACTCGGAGCAGCCGCGAGAAGCAGCACCAGAAGCCAGTGAGAGCGATGTGACAGCTCTGGTGGATGCCAACAGCCGCTTTGCCTTTGACCTCTACCAGACAATGCGAAAGCAGGAAGGCAATCTCTTCTTTTCACCCTATAGCATTTCGGCGGCTCTGGCGATGGCCTACGGCGGGGCCCGCGGCGAAACTGCGGAACAGATGAAAACCACGCTCCATATCACCCTGCCGCCGGAGCAGTTTCACGCGGCTTTCAATACGCTTGACCAACAGCTTGTTGCGGAGGCAGGCGGCGCGGGGGAAGCGGGGGAAGCCAATGACGATAGGACGTTTCGGCTGAATATCGCCAACTCGCTCTGGGGGCAGAAAGACTACCCCTTCGAGCCTGATTTCCTCAACCTGCTGGCCCGCAACTACGGTGCCGGACTGCGACTCGCTAACTTTGCCGAACAACCCGACGTGGCACGCCAGGCGATTAACGAGTGGGTCAGCGACCAGACACAGGGCAAAATTGAGGATCTCATTCCGCCGGGAGCCATCAACAACCTGACGCGGTTGGTGCTGGCCAATGCCATCTACTTCAAAGCCGACTGGGCCTATCCCTTCAAGAAGGAGAGCACCCACGAGGACGAATTCACGCTCCTGGATAGCTCTGTCATCACGGTGGAGATGATGGCTCAAACAGAGCACCTGCGCTATGGGGTGGGAGAGGGCTACCAGACCGCCATTTTGCCCTATGTCGGCGGGGCCGAGATGATGCTCCTTGTTCCCGATGCAGGCACATTTAGAGCGTTTGAGGATGGGCTGAATGTTGAGCAGATCCAGGAGATTGAAGCGGCTATGGAAGAGCGGCGGGTCAATCTGATGCTCCCCAAATTCACCTTCCGACATAGCCAGAGTTTGAACGATATTCTCACCTCTCTGGGTATGACCGATGCATTTGATCCGAGCAAGGCGGACTTTTCCGACATGGATGGCACACGCGAACTCTTCCTTAGCCAGGCCATTCACAAGGCGTTTGTGGCGGTGGATGAGAAGGGCACCGAAGCTGCTGCGGCAACCGCGCTCACGATGGGTGTAACAAGTGCCGAGGACATGGAGCCACCTGTTTCCCTAAAAATTGATCGTCCCTTTGTCTTCCTCATCCGCGATGGGGAGACGAGAACGGTGCTGTTCGCCGGGCGGGTGGTGTCGCCCCGGTAATTCCGCAAACGTAATCGTTCAGCCCCCCACCTTTCCTCCCCCCAGTGGGTGGGAGGAAAGGTGGGGGCGCATCGGGGGCAAGCGAGACGCTTGCGCTCCCAGAGGCACAGAGGGCTATTGAGCAGCCTTTGTGCCCTCTATGTCTTTGTGGTTTGAATCCTCAATCTCCTCAAATCACTCCCTCGCATTGATGGCAACCAGCGTTTTGCTGACCCACCCCTCGCTCCCCACTGCGGCACGGTCGGGCACGCAGGAGTGTCTGGTTGCCTCCACCCGCACCCGTAGCCACGGATGGTCCGCAACCATTTTCTGCTCCAGCACGGCCAGCCGGTCGCCGGGACAGACCTGGGCCAGCACCGTTTTGGGGACAATGCGAGGCTCGGTACGAAGGTTGCCTCCATTGGTGACAACCCCGGTCACCTGGTAGGGGACAGGGGATGGGAGAGAGGGGGTAGCGGATGGGGAAGAGGGGACAGGGGATGGGGAAGAGGGATGCGGGGTCCGGGTCGGGGTGCTGGTTGTTGTGGGGGGCGCGGCGGGCGGAGGCGGGAGCGGCACCCTGCTATGGCCACTGGCAGCACTGCTCACGCTGGCTTCGCTGACCTGCTGTTGCCAGGTCGCCAGCGCATCGAAGAGGGGCATACTCCGGCTAAACCACCACTCCCACCGGCAGAGCACGCGGAGGACAGTGAGCGATGGACGAAACGCAACCATTGTCTCCGGGCAGTAGGTGAGATGCAGGAACCAGGCCAGCGGGTCGGGCGTGGCGGTTGCGTTCGTTGCGTAGGAATGAGAGGGGGCGGCGGTGTCTTGCTGGCCCGCATCCGGCTGCGGTATCCAGACCATTGCATCCACGCGCACCCCGCGGTTGTCGTCTGCTGCCAGGTCGCTCACATCAACCACGGGTATGTAGCGTGCGCCAAAGAGATACACTCCCAGGCTGACCCATTCGCCCGCGTGGGCTTCCTGGTCTACCACAGCTTCGCTTACTCCCTCGTCGTGGCTGATGGTGTAGTGGGCCGAGCGTGTGGGGGGTGTTTTGCCACAGGTGGGGATATAGGCCCGCACCTCGTAGCGGCCCGCCTGCCGCAGCGGGGCCCGCCAGGAGGCACGGCTTGTGCTGCGGCTCTGCGTGCTGGTCGAGAGCGTGGCAAGATGTTCGTCGTTTGTTCCGCACCCTTCCAGGCTCCAGGTCTCCTGACTGGCACTGAACCCGGAGCTACTGTTGTCAATGGCCAGAGTGCCCTCTGGAAACGCTGGCGAAGCGGGCAATATGGAGAGCAAGTCTGTTGCTCCCCCCGCCGATGGTCCTGGTTGTATTGCGGCTTCCTGGTCTAGCTCCGACGGGGGCATATCATCATACCCATCGTAGCCGTGCCCGCGCCCCCATGTTGGCGAAATAACCCCCTCGTAGGACATCCACCAGGGCGGCGAGGGATCAACCGGCTGGTAGGTGTCGCCACCACGCGAACGCCAGCGGCGTACCCACCCCTCAACCTGGGCGATATATTGCGCAGTATTGTTCTCAAAGGGAGGCGCATAGATGGGAAGCACCTTGCGGAACGTGTCGTTTCCCGCATCCACGTAGATACCGCGGTGGAGAATAAGGGTTATCCACGAACGGATTGCCTGGGAGTAATCGGAGTAGGTGGCAAAGCGAGCGTGGTAGGGTCCCTCGCACGTTCCCCCATCCCAGCGGTTGCACACAATGTTGTGGATGTTGTGCTGTGGGGCCCGCCCCGGCCCCGTCACGCCAAACTCGGTTTCTTTGGCGGCGAAGGCCAGCTCAATGACAGGGTCAATGCCCGCATCAACCAGAAGCTGGTACATCTGCGGGGCGTGGGGGCAGGCATCGCTCACGCGCCCGTGTCGCTGCTGGCAGTAGATAGCCTGGTAGGTTTCGACGCTGATTGAGGGCGGGGTAACAAAGGCAAACTCCGACGCTGGCGCGGAAGTTTGCGCCAGTGGGTGAGCGTGGAGCGGGGGCCGGGGCGCACTGAGCCACAGAATAGCCAGTATAACCACAACGGCACAAATGGTACCCCTCACATGTTGGTAACGAATTGACATACCTCTACACCCTATGCCCTGTCCCCTGTCCTCTTTGCCCTGTCCCCTACAGCTTCCCTCTCCCCTTCAACGCAAGGTAGGTATTGATAACGCTGACGGTGAGGCGGTCGGCGGGCACATCCAGCGTGAGCACGCCGCTGCGGTTGAGTGTGTCGAGCACAACCTGCCGCTCATCAAGCAGCATTTCGGCCACGGCCCGCTGGTACACATCTTCCGAACGCTCGACGGGCCGCCGGGCCAGGCGGGTAATGTTCGGGTCGCTAATTGTGACACAGAGGGGGAGATGATGCCGCGCCAACCGCCCCAGATTTGCAATGAGGGGGCGGGACGCATCGAGCGTCACCAGGTCGGTAAACAGCACAATCAGCGACCGCCGCCGGTTCTTGACCCCCAGATAGCTGAGGGCCTGGGCATAGTCGGCTTCCACGGGCTGAAACTGCACATTGTAGAGCGATTCGAGCATATGGTAGAACTGGCTCTTGCCGCGCCGCGGGGCCAGATAGGTCTCCACCTGGTCGGCAAAGGTGAGCAGACCAATGTGGTCGCCCTTGATCTGGGCCACATAGGAGAGCAGCAACGCGGTATTGATGACGTAATCAAGTTTAGCCAGGTCGCCAATGGGAGGACGCATCAGCCGCCCGGTGTCAATGACGCTCATCACATACTGGCTCCGCTCCGTTTCATATTCGGCGGCAATCGGCTTGCCCCGGCGGGCCGTGGCTTTCCAGTTGATGCGGCGGAAGTCGTCATCGGGGTTATATTCGCGGAGCCGCTCGAACTCCCCCCCCACCCCGAAAATGCGGGCCTGGCGCAACCCCATTTCAAACAGCAACCCCTTGCGGGCCATCAGGTCGTATTTGCGGATTTCCAGCACATTGGGGTAGACCTTGACATCGGCAGTGGCCGGGTAGCGGGCCTGGCGCAGGAATGTTTTGAGCGCGCTGCGGTAGCGCAGGTTGATATTGTGAAACCGATAGTCGCCCCGCTGGAGCGGACGCACATGGTAGCGGGCCTCGAAGAGATCGTAGGGCGCGATAGTTCCGCTGATGAACACGGTATCGCAGGGGAACGCATCGGGATATTCATCGCGCAGGGTCACATGGAGCGTTCGGGTGCTGCGGTTGGCCAGCAGCAGGGTAATCAGGTTGTTTGCGCCGAGCGACAGGCGGGCATCGTGGAGCCGCTCCACCTCGATGAGGCCAGGGGCCGGGGTCAGCACGAGATCGGCCCCCACCAGCACCCCGATCAGGATAAAGTAGGCCAGGGCCAACCACGCCAGCAGCGGCGAGAGCGACGCGCCGGCCAGCGGCAGTCCCCCCAGAAGCAGCAGTATCAACAAACGCGGTGTCGGTATCATCTTCCCTCCCCTATACCCTATGCCCTGTCCCCTCTCAGCGCGGTATCTCCGCGGAGAGGCAGGTCCCCCGCCCTGGAGACGATTCAATCGTTAGCTCGCCACCAAGAAGAAACACCCGCTCCTGCATTCCCGCCAGACCGCTGGACGAATTGCTTGCCAGCACCCTGTCGGGATCGAACCCATCCCCACTATCTTCAATCTGCACCCCGATGCTCTTCTCATCGCTCCAGAGCCGCACGGTCGCCTCCTGCACATTGGCGTAGCGGGCCACATTCGTGAGAGCTTCCTGCACCAGGCGGTAGACAACGGTTTCAGATTCGGAGGAAAACCGCTGGTCCACCCCCGTATGCTTAAACAGCACATAAATCCCCGTCTGAGTAGTATACCGCTGGAAGTGCCAGCGGAGTGTGGGGAGCAACCCCAGGTCGTCGAGCATGGCTGGCCGCAGGTCCAGCGACATCTCGCGGACGCGGCTCATCAGGTCGCTCACCAGCGCGTGGGCATCGTCCAGTTTGTTCCCAACCCGCTCACAATCTATGCGGCTCATCATTTCGAGCAGGAGGTGCAGGCCGGTGAGCGACTGGCCAATCTCGTCGTGGAGTTCGCGGGCAATGTGGCGGCGTTCCTGCTCCTGCACCTCGACAAGCCGGCGCGAGAGCATCTGCAAGCGTTCGTGCGCAAGTTGCACCTGTTCAAAAAGCTGGCGGTGTTCGGCGCGGGTGCGCAATGCAACAAGCCCATACACCACATCCTGAGCAAGTTCGGTCAGCAATTCAATGGTGGGTGAATCAAATGTATCTGGCTCTGCACCATAGATATTGAGCGCACCACGTATTGGCACGCTGCTGTAGGTATCATCAAACAATGGCAACGCAACCGACGACGCATAGCCCTGTTCCAGGGCCTGCTCCCGCCAGAGGCAGTAGCCGGGGTCGTGCTGCACATCGTTCACCACACAGGGAGTCCGCGTGCGGATGGCACGACCGGTGGGCCCCTGTCCCCACTCCGTATCATCCCAGGTAATATACAGCCGGTCAAAGTAGTCGCGTTCCTGCCCCGCGTGCGCCACTGGCACAACGCGCTTCTCGCCATCCTCTTCGGCAAAGCCAATCCAGGCCATGCGGTAGCCCCCCCCCTGCACAATGCTCTGGCAGATGTTTTGCAACAGTTCGGTTTCCTCTGTGGCGCGGACAAGAGCCTGGTTACACTCGCTCAGCGTCCGTAGCGCGTGGTTGACGCGGTGGAGTTCCTGCTCTGTGCGCTTGCGCTCGGAAATATCGCGGAAATAGGCCGACATGCCATCTTTTGAGGGATAGGCATGCACTTCAAACCAGACCTGCATTGGCTCGTAGTAGGTTTCAAAGATTGAAGAAACGCGCTCATTGACAACGCGATGGTATTCGGGATAAAATCTACTTGTCACGGCTTCGGGAAACGCATCCCAGACATTTTGTTCCAGCAGTTCCTCGCGGGTTCTTTGCAACAAACGTTCGGCTTCGTGATTGACATAGACAAACCGCCATGCGGTATCGAAGGCAATAAACCCATCGGTAATGCTCTCCAGGATGGTCTGAATACGGTTGTGCGAGGCGATGAGGTCTTCCTCAGCCTGTTTCTGTGCGGAAATATCGTGCAGGATAATGGTACAGGTTGTTTCGCCATCCTGCGAGGCGTGGGCCAGCGATAACTCTACGGGAAACGTCCGCCCCTCGCGCCGCCGGGCCAGCACCTCGCAATAGGCTCCGCTGCGTTGCGCCGTTGTCATTGCCGCTACTTCTGCCGCATACTCGTAGTAGGTTTCGATAGAGGCAGGGTCGAGCAGGCGGGGAAAGGGTTTGCCCATCACTTCGTTGGCGTGGAAGCCAAAGCTGAGTTCGGCGGCGGGGTTGAAAAGCTGGATACGGTGTTCAGCATCTACCGCAATGATGGTATTGGCGGCAATTTCGAGAATGTTACCCAGGCGGGCCGCGGTGCGCTGGTGTTCGGCACGGGTTCGCAGCGCACGGATGCCATACGCCAGGTCTTCAGCCAGTTCGCTGAGCAATTCGATTTCTGCTTCGTCAAAGGCATCGGGCCGGGGCGCATAGAGCACCAGCACGCCCGGCTGAGCCGGGGGGGTGTGCGGGTCATCGCCAAAGAGCAGCGGCAGCGCAATAGACGATGCATACCCACGCTTGACAGCATCATCACGCCAGGGGAGAAAGTCCGGGTCTGTCTGGATATTTCGGGCAACGGCGGGTTGCTGCGTGCGAATGGCGGTTCCGACCGGGCTGCGCCCGCGCTCGCTGTTGGCCCAGGTGAGGTGGGCCGATTCGAGATACCCTTCGTCGTGGCCGGCCTGCGCGGCGGGGATGACTTTCTTCTCTTCGTCCGGGTAGGCAAACCCTACCCACGCCATACGGTAATCTCCTACCTGCACAATGCTCTGGCAAATGTTGCGGAGCAGGGTTGTTTCGTCGGTGGCGCGGACAAGCACCTGGTTGCAACTGCTCAACATGCGATGGGCGCGGCTGATGTTCCGTAGCTCCTGCTCAATGTGCTTGAGCGGGCTAATATCGCGTCCCACCCCGACAATCCCGACTGTTTCGCCAGCAGCATCGGTGATGGGCGAGAGCGCGGTCTGGATGTGGAGGGGGCCGACAGACCACTCGTAGATGACGTATTCGCCCGCGAGGGCGGCGAGGTTGGCCGCCTCGTGGAGGGTGGCGGTTTCCTCATCACCTGTAATCTCGCGGGATGTTTTGCCCAGGAAATACTCGGCCGATAACCCATAGCGTTCGGTCCAGCTCCCGAAAATTCTCGTATGTCGCTGCTGCCGGTCAAGCGTAAAGACAATATCCCCCATCGAGTCTATAATCGTATGGAGCATGGCTTCCCGTTGCTGCAATTCGTGTTCAGCTTGCTCGCGGCGGCGCAGCGTGTGGCGCACTGTGAAAAAGAGCAATACCACACTGGCCGCAATAAATAGCCCGTCCTTCCAGATTTCCAGCAGGAGGGGAGGCGGAGGGGGCCCAACTAGCGCATTGACAACCTGATCGAAGAGCAGGAACCAGAGCACTGTCAGGAACAGATAGGGAATGACCACCTGCAACGCGGATGTAAAACGAACGAGTTTCTTACCAGATTTCAACCAGGGCCTCCTCTGTTTTTGCCTCATCTCAATTATACCAGACCAGCGATGGGTGGTGCTATAATCACAGGGGAGAGGGGAGAGGGAAGTTGGTTACAGATTACAGGAGAGAGAGGGCAAGAGGGATTGTTTACGATGGAGCTATGCTCCTTGTGCTGGCCCTTCTGGCCCTCGTGCTTTCGTGGGTTCTCAACCAGTTCCCGCGCTCGGCGGCCTATTCTGTCGAAGCCTTGCCCACGATGCTGCCGCGTTCCGGCCTCTCCGGCGTGGAGCGGTTGCCCGGCTGGTCGCGCCCCTACCGCTGGATGGGGGAAGAAGCCACACTTGCCCCGCCAAACCCCGGCGGTGCGGTTGTGGTGCGGCTTGTGCTTGGGGGCGGGCCCGGGCGCACGGTGCCCGTGGTGCTTCGTGCTGGCAAAACGCAGCTATCGTTTGTTGTGGAGCCGCCACCGCGTACCTATGCGTTGCTCCTGCCCCCGGCCCCTTCCGAGCGGCTCACCCTTGTGCTCAATGCCCCCACCGTGCGCGAAGCCGGGCGCGATCTGGGCCTCATGGTCAGCGATATTCGCGTGTCGGGAGGGGGGGCGGTGCCAGGGCAGGTTGTGCTGGCCCTGCTTGCTGCAAGTGCTGGCGGCTACCTGCTGCTTCGGCGGGGAGATGGGGAGAGGGGAGAGAGAACAGGAAACAGGGGACGGGGAACAGGAAACAGGGGACAGGAGAGAGCGTGGAGGGTGCGTTGGGGAGCAACAATTGTTGCGCTCCAGGTGGGGGTGCTGGCGTGGCAGGTGCTCGGCGGCTGGACCTATGCGCTGTTCGGGGCGGGCCTGTGGCTGGCGTGCGCGGCCAGTGTGGGGGCCGTGGTGCTGGATATGCTTATCCCTTGCTCCTCTCCCCCTCTCCCCTCTCCCCTCTCCCCTCTTCCCTCTCCCCATCTCCCCTCCCCTGGCCCTCGCTGGCTGTTGCCGCTTGTCTTGCTGCTGGTGCTTGTGGTGCGGCTCCCCTGGCTCACGGCACCCGACCCCGTGGGCGACCTGGAGCTGGCGGCCCGCCGTATGTGGCACCTTGCCAACGGAGGATTGGCGGGAGCCTACATCTACGAGGGCGACTATATGCCGTTGCGTCTCTACCTGCTCTACGGGCTGAGTCGGCTTGTTGCGCTGGTGGGCGAAAGCAGCTTCCACGCGCCCCTGCCACCGATAACGCTTGTACTTATCAAGCTGCCGGGGTTGCTGGCCGACCTGGCAACCGTGACCACCATCTATGCGTGGAGCCGACGCTGGCAGGGAGCCGGGCGGGCCACCGCGCTTGCCGCACTCTACGGACTTGCCCCCCCGGTCTGGATCAATGTGGCCTGGTGGGGGCAGGTAGACGCGCTGCTCATGCTGCCGCTGGTGGGGACTGTGGTGCTGCTGGAGCGGGCCGGCGGGCGGTGGAGCTGGCTCTGCTGGACCCTTGCCTTGCTCATCAAGCCCCAGGCTCTTGTGCTTGCGCCGCTGCTCTATGCGGCAACGCTACGGCTACACGGGGTGCGGGGAATTGCGCAGGGGGCCGGCGTGGCCGTGGGGGGATTTGTCCTGGGTTGTGTGCCGCTCGTGCTGGCCCACCAGGGGCCGGGGCTGATGCAGGCCTATCTTGGCTCGGTCGGGCGATTCCCCAAACTCACCATAGGGGCCTACAACCTCTGGTACCTCATCAGCCTGGGCAAGGGGGGAGACGACGAGATGCTGCTGGCCGGACTGGTCAACTATCGGCTTGTCGGGTTGGTGCTTGTGGCGGGGGCGGCTGCGCTGGTTATGCTGGCCATGCTACGGCGTGCCGATGGACTGACGCGGGTG
>DAOTUE010000135.1:0-7201 GCA_034436975.1 Chloroflexaceae bacterium | reverse complement strand
CATGGGCCGGTGCCGGTTACTGGAGTCTGATTATTCCTGGTCTATTCCTGAGTATCTTCAGAACACTCTTGAATATGCACCTTGTTCGCTGGTATCCTTCGTTGCGCGTTTCGTGGCAAGCAGGCAAAGAGGTTGCCCATTTCGGACTGACCCTTCTCGCATCCCGGCTGCTTCATTTCTTTTCCGCAAGTGGCACTAGTATGATCCTGGGCAAGTTTCTCAGCACTGCTCAGCTTGGTCTCTACTACTTTGCCTATAATCGCTCAAGGCAACCACTGATGTTGATTGTGCCCCAGTTTTCTGATGTTTCGTATGTAGCGTTTAGCAGACTTCAGAATGATATTCCACGCCTGCGCGAACGGTACCTGGAAGCAACTACTCTTATCAGTGCCGTCCTGTTTCCACTCGGTACTATGACGGTTCTTCTGGGCGACTTAATCATCCCGGTGGTGTTTGGTGAACAATGGCAGGCGGCCATTTTTAGCTTTCAAATGCTTGCGCTCTTTACTATTATCAGTACGTTTAGTTCGCTCCCTGGGATTATCCTTCAAGCTATCGGTCGTCCTGGTATCGGACTGGCTTTAAACCTGGTACGGTTTCCTCTGGTCATTGGTGGTCTGATTGTGGTTGGCATACAAGGGGGGGCATTATACCACTTTGTTCTCTTCCTGGTTACTGTAGAAGCCTTGACCAAACTTCCCTTTTTTGTCATTGTCATCAAGCTTCTGGACATATCGGCACATCAGATCTGGTATAGCCACGGGCAATTACTCTCGTTTGCTGCATGTGCTGCCGTAACCATAATGATCTCTAGATATATGCTAGAACTTTTCCTTGCACCCTGGGCAATGCTTGCTATCGCATCCGTTTTGAGTGGAGGTCTCTACCTTATTCTCCTCCTTGTGTTCAGACACCAGCTTGTTGATAGTGTGTTGTCTCTCTTTGGGCGAAAAGTGTGACCGAAGCCATTACAACTATGATCAGGATGAGTCAAAATGAACCATCATCAGAATGAACAACTTGTTGAAACCTGGCGCACGATAGTTTCCTGGATCAACCATCGCCAGTGGGCAGGATTCGATCAATACGATTTGAAAGAAGTGACATGGTATCGCGCTCTTACAACCGAATTGAAGCCCAGAATACTACAGTTTCTTGTTGGTCATGCCATTGGACAAATTGAGGATATATTTCCTCTCTCATTGCGGCGAATCTCAGGAGTTCAGCCTCGTATCAGTGCCACAACGGTAGCAATGGTTGCTCGATCATACCTGGCAGTGCTGCGTGCGGTGGGGCCACAGGTGGTTGCACACGGTGATGAAGCTCCCTACTTTCAGTGGCTTTTACAGAATAGTAACCCACCTCTTGAAACAGGTAAGGCAGGGTGGGGACTTCCCTTTACATGGTATGCTGGCCATCGTCAGAAGACTGTACAACCGTCAGGGAGTCCCCTCAGTACTGTATCTATAGAAGCAGGCCATGCCTTTCTGGATCGTTATGATATAATGCATCAAGAAGCAGATCTTCACGTTGCACGAGCGTGTGGGCAATTGTTTCTTGAAGACTACCAGCGAGATGAAATAGATGCTCACCGCCTGTGTTTCAGCTATGGTGTGCATGACAATCATCATGTCATCAATGCCAATCTTGGCATTGCTGCCTATCTGACGCGCCTGTCGCGCTGTGTAGATAGTTTTGACATGCTAACACTGGCCCGCCGCGCACGCCGCTGGTGTGTGTTGCTGCAAAATGGTGATGGTTCCTGGTGTTACTGGGGGCCTCCCGATTTTCAATCAATGGCCTACTATACCGTTGACCATTACCACACAGGTATGGTCTTGCAGTTTTTGGAGATATGCCAGACGTATGATTACCAGGAGGAAGACGATAGAGCGTTAGAACGTGGATTGAACTTCTATCTTGATTACCTTTTTGAAGCCGATGGTGCCCCCCGGATGAAGACCACATCTCGCTATCCACACGAAATTATCTGTGTGGCTCAGGGACTTATTACCCTGAGCAGTCTTGCTCCGCGCTGGCAACAGGCCAGGGCGATGCTGACCAGGTTGCTTGACTGGGGAATGACCTATATGCGAAATGCCGATGGGTCTTTTGCCTATCGTCTGTACCCGCACCGGATAAACCGTATGCCGTACATGCGGTGGGGGCAGGGATGGATGGCGTGGGGCCTGGCGTGTACCTGCGAATACTTCGCTCGTGCAGACCACACCAGGATACGATAATAGTGAAAAGTAGTTAAACAGGCAGGTATTTGGGTGAACATTGTCTCCATTGGATATGGTTCAAAAATGGCACATTCTGCTTGACAGTCTGAACGATCCTGGATTTCCAGAAAAAGGTCTTCTGTCCTATCAGCAAGGCATATCCAGGTGTAAAATTGTGTGTAAACTGTCAAGCGCGTTTGAACCATGTCGTCCTGCTGTGGACTTGAGATAGACCGTGATCTCAACACCTCGATAAATATTCTGGCTGTGGGGACACGTAGCCAGGGTTTCGACCCGAGAATCCTAACCCTTGAGGGTTGGGAGTAGTCACTAAAGGTGATTGATTTGATAATGTCTGTAGCAACTGAAAAACAGCTTTACGAAAACCCGGAGATGTGGATTCCTCAAAAATTTGACCAAACCCAGGATCAACGAGCCAGGCATGCTATTGCCTGGCTACCACCAAGTATCGCCTCTGTGCTTGATGTTGGCTGTGGTAATGGTATCCTGATCAATCAGTTGAAGAATACTGGTCTTGTTGTTGGTACTGATCGTAGTTGGGCAGCACTACAATGGGTTCAGGCACCTTGCTGCCAGGGAGATGCACTTTCTTTGCCTTTCAAAGACGGAGCCTTCGACGTTGTCCTGGCAATGGAAATTATTGAGCATATTCCTTTCTCGCATTTCAACCAGAGTCTTACCGAACTTGCCCGGGTTGCCAGGCACTATATATTTATCAGTGTTCCATACCAGGAAAATGACGTACTTGATATGATACAGGTACGCTGTCCAGTATGTGGCTGCCTGTTCCATGTAAATTATCATATGCGAAGTTTTTACTATCCAGACCTTGATCAGCTTTTCCGTGAACAGGATACCATTGTACCCCTTCGAATAGAAGGGGTCTTTTCAAAACGAATGCCGAGGTTTCCCAGAAGTATTCGTATGATACGTCAGCAGTTTCAGAAACAATCGCCTGTCTTTCCACCACTGGCTTTGTGCCCTCAATGTGGATTCTTCACAGGGGCAGTAAAAGATGGTGAGCAGCAGAGAGCAACAGATACAGATGCACCTCACCAAAATAGCAATGACCGCGGGGTACTGAAAAAATACCTCCGTACTGCGCGAGCAACGATAACGAATGCTATCTGGCCTGCTCCGGTTGTACCTCGCTGGTGGTTTGCACTCTACGAGAAAAAAGCACACTGAAAGTTAGAGTGAGTGAATGAAATGAACAGTGACCAGAAGATGAAAACCGTTCTTGTTATTGCCAGTACCGACTTATCCAGAGACCCGCGTGTCAGTCGTCAGATTCGCTTCCTGAGCCAGACCTATCAAGTTTTGGCGGTTGGGGCAGTTCCGCCTCGGCAGAACGATGTCCAGTTTCTTTCTGCAGCATCGGCAACTGCTCGCTTGAAACATACACTCAAACCAACATTGCATCTGGTTTCCCAAAAATATCGTCCCCTCTCGCTGCTGGTTCGTAGCTCCACAAAGTTCTATCACACAGTGTCACGCATTCAAAGCCTGCCACACAGATTACAAACCAGTTGGAGACTGCGTGCTCAACAGTACGAGGCGGTATACTGGAACAATAGTTTTGTTCAACGCACTCTCCGCCAGTTATCCGGTGTCCAGGCCGATGTGATTATTGCAAACGACATAGACACCCTTCCGCTGGCACTGCACCTGGCGCAACAAAACGGGTCAAAGGTTATCTTTGATGCGCATGAATATGCACCACGGCAGTTTGAAGATATACCATCCTGGAAAGCGTCCTGGCAGGGGTACTCTTCATACCTCTGTGCAACATACATTCCCCGCGTTGATGGTATGATGACAATCTCTCCGGGTGTTGCAGAACAGTACCGCCAGGACACAGGTGTTGAGGCAGTGGTTGTTACCAATGCACCTTTCTATGCCGACCTTGAGCCATTGCCACGACCAGAAACCGAACAGCGTATTCGATTGATCCACCACGGAAATGTGAATCAGTCTCGCAAAATCGAGAATATGATTGACATAATGCATTTGTTGGACCACCGCTTCGAACTCGATATGCTGCTTGTTGGTAGCGATGAAGCGATAGAAAAACTGAAACACCATGCTTGTGGCAACCAGCGCATTCGCTTTCTGCCGCCGGTAGCAATGCAACAGTTGGTGCCCTTCTTACATAACTACGATATAGGAATCCATTTGCTCCCGCCAGTTAACTTCAACCATCGGTACACGCTGCCGAACAAACTGCTTGAGTTTATCCAGGCACGGTTGGCTGTTGCCATAGGCCCCTCTGATGGAATGGCTCCAATTGTCAACGAGTATGACTGTGGCATCGTCTCCGACGATTTTTTACCCAACTCTCTGGCGGCTCGCCTGACACAGCTTGACCACAGGAAGATAAACTACTACAAGCAACAGTCGCACAAAGCAGCCCGGGTACTTTCGGCCGAGCGAAACCAGCAGATTGTGCTTGACCTGGTAGCTCGGGTACTAGAATCCACGGCCGATTCGTTCAACAGACAGAAGATACCCATTTCATGAAAATTACTACGTCGCTGAAGAAAGTCATGTTCATCAGTTTCATCAATCATCGGTTTTTCTCTGCAAAAGTGGTCAACTTTGCTCACTGGCTGGCACGACGTGGACACGATGTCACAGTCGTGTGTGCGGTTCCTCCAACACACCCACCAGATACGCTCGTCCGCTATATTCCGTTGCCAATTGGTGAACAAGCTAAACTATTCCGATATATCAATCATATTCTGCTCTTGCTGCCAATTGCACAACGTGCTGACTGGATTATCGGGGTCAATGACCCCGGTATTATCCTGGGAAGTGTGTTGTCTCACCTGGGGTGCGGAAAATTCCTTATGGCAATGGCACAGGAGCACACCAACCTGGAGCCGGGCAACCTGTCGCATACCATTGTTACCCGAGCCTATCGTTCAGCCAGTATCATTACGGAAGTCTCAGACGAGGGAGCAGCTTACCGCCAGGAAAGAATGGGGTTGCAGAAAAGCCAGATTGTAAGATTCATGAATGTGCCTCCGCGTGATTCTTTTAAACCACATGTGCGCCGCGAAAAACCTGACGGAGAACCTCTTTCTCTCGTTTACACCGGAGGAATAGCAAAAGGCAATGCTCTCGATTATCTCATTGAGGCAATGAAATACGTGGAAGGATATGCAACACTGCAAATATATGGTTTTGGAGATGCTGGCTATATTGGCTATCTAACCAGACTGATCGAAGAAAATCAGCTTCAATCAATTGTAACAATCCATGATGATGCAGTTGAACGTTCGAAGTTACAGCATATTTTGCATGAGGCAGATGTAGGGGTTGTCCTCTACTCAGGAGAGTTTCAACGTAATTGCCCAAACAAAATGTTTGAATACATTGCTGCCGGGTTACCAGTTCTGGTATCACAAAGTATCTCGAATTTGTCCTGGTTGCAGCAATACAATGTAGGAGTTTATGTTGATCCCGTTAATCCTCAATCCATCGCAGCCGGGATACGAGCATTTCTTGAACCTGGAGCAGTTGAACGGATGAGCCGGGCAGCGATTCATGCCCACCAGAAAGAGTGGAACCTGGAACATGAGAGTGATCGGGTGTATGCAGCGGTTGACGCGGCGTGGCATGTGCAAGCCAGGAAAATGAGAAAAAAGAGTCCTGTTCAATCCTGAACGGTAGGGACCTGATACAAACTGCCCAGGAGATTATATTATTATGAAAATCAACATTGCCGCCATTTCGCCTTTCCATATCTTCGACCTGGCCCGATGCATGGAACGGATGGGGTACCTGAACAGACTGTACACCGCATACCCTCGATGGAAGGTTACAAATCTTCCATTGCACAAAGTAAAAACATTTCCCTGGGTGTTGTTACCGACAGTTCTGAGTACGCGACTGGGGTTGCAGCGTACACGACAACTGCTAAACCATCTGGCTACTATTACGTTTGATACCTGGATGGCGAACAGTCTGGAAGACTGCGATATTTTCCACTGTCTTTCCGGCTTTGGAACCAGGAGTCACTATGTAGCACAACGGCAGTTCGGGGCAATAACTATGTGTGACCGTGGCTCTTCGCATATCTGCTACCAGGACGAAATCCTGGCCGAAGAATATGCACGGTGGGGATTGCCGTATCAGCCTATCAGTCGCCACATTATGGCACGCGAACTGGAAGAATATGCCACCAGCGACCTGATTGTCATACCTTCCACTTTTGTTTATCGCTCATTCATAGAAAAAGGCATATCTGCACAGAAGTTAGTCAAAATACCCTATGGCGTAAATCTCTCACTTTTCAAACCTGTTGCCAAAGAAGATCAAGTATTTCGCGTCATCTATACCGGAGCATTGAGTATTCGGAAAGGAATACCCTATCTACTGGAAGCTCTTGCAACGTTGCGATTGCCTAATTTTGATCTATGGTTAATTGGCAACGTAACAAATGAAATTAAGCCTTTTTTGAAAAAATATGAAGGTGGGTTCCGTTCGTTAGGGCATATTCCCCGTGAGGAACTTTATCGCTACTATTCGCAAGGATCAGTTTTTGTTATAGCGTCAATTGAAGAAGGACTTGCGCTGGTGCAGGCACAAGCGATGGCTTGTGGTTTACCTGTTATCGCCACAACCAACACTGGGGGCGAAGATCTCTTTACCGATGGGGTCGAGGGCTTTGTTGTCCCTATTCGCAGTCCAGAAGCTATCCGTGAAAAGGTTCTCTACCTTTATGAACATCCCGAAGTGCGCGAAGAGATGTCCCGTGCTGCCCTGCAACGGGTACAGCAGCTAGGTGGGTGGAACGATTATGGGGAACGGATGGTAGCAACGTATGAGCAGGCCCTGGCGCGGCGCGGGAAACCGTCGGGAGCAACATCGTGAGATATATCCGTACATCTGTGATAATACTCTTGTGAAACCGATAGAGACATTCAGCAGAACGAGGCAAAACCATATGA
>DAOTUE010000134.1:0-21390 GCA_034436975.1 Chloroflexaceae bacterium | reverse complement strand
TGCACCGACGAGCAGGTTATCGCCTCGACAATGCTGCGGATGCATCCCTTGAGCGAGGTGCCGGGGATGGTGGGGTGCCCGCCGGTGCGGAAATGCGCCTTGATCAACGGATACTTACGGTCCTGCTTTTGTTCAAGCAGGCCAGAGGCAACATGCACCGGCGAGCGGGCAATGATGGTCCCCCGCAGACTGCCGCTCAGGGTGTTCGGGCTATAGCGGTGGTGCCCGCTGACCACGTCAGACGCGGTCCTGTTGGGCAGCGGTACAAACCCGTAGGGCTTGGGAAACTCTGGTTGCTGCCCGCCCCCGCCCCCTCTGCCCCCGTGGCCTCCTCGCTGCGGACGGCGGTCACGATTGTTCATCTGGTTTTCTCCCTTCGCTATACTGGCTTATACTCACATAGCGCACAAACTGAACGGCTCCGTTCGGTGCCACGTATTCTTTATAATCCAGTTTTCCAGCCGGCGTGTTAAGAATAATTGCCGTCCCTTTCTTCGGCTCTCTGAGCGTCAATTCCCCCGCTACCGCAAGGGCAAACGGTTCAAGCACACCAACCGGCTTTTCGCTCAACACCAGCGCATCGTATTGTTCCCCGCGCCGCTTCCAGCGAACCTCGGCCCGCGGAGAAAAGACATGCCCGAACGTAAGAGGAACAGGGATATCGTTGTGGGTACGTTTCCCTTCCAGCGGAACATCGTCAATCGTGCTGCACGGGTGTATGTTCTTCAGTTTAACCGAACTGGCGGCAAAGGCAAACGCCCCGCCATCCGACAGCACGTATTCCTCAACCAGAGAGCGGAGCGCATCCGCGGTCAGTCCGGCCCGCCGGTACACATAGCCCGGCTTTCTGGTATCGCTGCTCACAGCTCTATCCTCACTTTCCAGGGGACCATGCACGCGCTCAGGAGTGCACGGACCTGCTCGTTGCCCACGGCAATGAGCCTGACCCCCATCAACTCATCTTCCTGGTAGGCGATGCCCTCTGGCAGGTCGGCGGTATCCTCTGCTGGCTTCGGAAAGTGATAGGTGCTGTATTCTGTGTTCTGGCAAAGTGCGCCAATACCCACAAACTGACGGCCCCCCGCCACCTGCTCCCCCCGCAGCGGCACGAGATGGCCGCTCTCGTCAAGCCGACAGGTGGGGTAGTAGAGTTCGAGCCGCTCCAGCACGACGCTGACCCGCCCCAACCCACGCGATTTGCCGAAGCCAATGCCGACGCGCCCCTCGCCCAGGTCGCGCAGGGCGAGGCCAAGCAAGCCAAGCTGAGCCAGCGTGATATTTTTCATGGCAATGTGCGTGGTAAAACTGCCCTCAACAACCGTCTCATAGTTGAAGGGCCCGTGCGCTACCGAGCCGTAGATACGGTCAATCGCCACACCGTTCCGTTCTTCAATCTTCAGCGGCGTGGATGGGTCGGGGTAGGCATCGGCAAAGCGCACCCGCCCCGCCAGACTGGTATGCCCGAACATCTGGCTCACAAAGGACGATTGGCGGTAGATCCGGGCCGTGCGGTCTGATTTGCCCTTGATCTCGTTGCTGATCGCGTTGAAATATGCACCGGAGCTGTAGGCCATGTCGTTCGGTCCCTGGTATTCCTTGCCGTCACCCTGAGGATTGTCAGCCAGGGGCGGGTCGTCGTTTTTGGGGTCGCGGCCCTCTCTGTCGAGCGAGCGGCAGATACGCTCACACTGCGCCCGGATGACCCCTTTGAGCGAGGAGCCGGGCAGGTAGATGGTGCCTTTGCCCTGTTCCTGCCCCTCCTGCGCGACAGCCACAACCCGTCTGGTGCGAACAAACTCCATATCGGGGAGCGCGGGGTCGGTGCCGCCACTCTCCCCCGCCTTGATCAGAATGGGCCCGGCGGGCTGAATGGAAAAAGCAATGGTGCCCTCAAGAAACGTTGCTTTGAGCATTGGTGTTGTCCTCCTGCTGGTCTGGTTTTTTACCCTGTTTTTCTATCAACTTTTCCCGAAACGCGGTAATCCACTGGCGGACTGGCTCCGCCTGCCCGTCTGTGATGTCAACCGTGTTGCGGGGTTCGTCCTCACCCATCCCATCCTGCAACAACTGGATAACCCCTTCTATGCCGTCAATTTCAACATAGCGACATTTCAGGGTATCCCTATCCAGCACGACGTAGCCCAGTCCGCGTGAGCGGAATCCGCCTATTTGCGCTTCGCCACGCAGCCAGGGCGCGAGAGCCAGCACCACCAACCCCAGTTGCCACTCTTCGGCGTTTTCCAGCACCAGCGAGAAGTCAAAGCGGGTTTCGGCGGGCACCACCTCGTAATCGTAGAGCAAGCCCTGTTCTGCGGTTTCGGTGTCGCGGTTGAGCACAACCCCGTTGCGGACCTCGAACTGCCCGAACCAGATGTTGTCTTGCACCCGCGCATCTTTGAAGAAGAGCCGCCCGGCCAGCTCCGGCGAGCCAAAGGTCAGATCGATCATTGTCGAGTGTTTCCATATCTCCCGGCTCAGTTGTTCGTCATTCCGGGATTTCTCCTTCAGTTCTTTGATCGTGGTGCGGGTGCGTTCTTCCAGTTCCTTAAGACTGAGAACCTCATCAGGCGCAACGGTTGCTATCAGGGCTTCGATGCGGGCGCGGAACGCCCCCTTGAGTGAGGCACCGGGGATAAACGGGCGGCCCAGTGCATCGCGCAACACCGGCAGATCGTTTCCCGTAATGTCGCTGGACCGCCCCGCCCCCACCCGCAACGCCGTTTGGGCCACGAGGTCGGCATCTAGCGTTAGCCGGTTGTGCAGGGTGTCGAACGATGCCCGCCCAAAAGGATTATTGGATGTTGCAGTTGTTTCTCTGGTTCCGCTCATGATGTCCCTCCTGTTGGGCGGGGTGTTGCTTCCGGCTTCGATAGATGGAGCATGGTGTTGACAGCCTCACGTTTATCGTCGCTCTTGTCCAGGAAGTAAAACCAGCGATGGAGATAGCCCAGATAGAGCCGAACAAGCTGCGTTTGCACCTCTGCCAGGAGATTGTCATGGTCTATCACATCTGGGCCACCTTTTTCCTTCATTTTATCTTCTACCTCTTTTGTTACCTTTTTGGCAAGGTTCGTAATCTCATCCTGGAGCATCATAATGACGGTATGGCCAAAGTCCTTCTTCCCTGTTCCCCAGGCCTCCTTGTTGCGAGCAATCTGGTAGCAAATGAAGCTGATAACCACATCGGTAGACGGGGTGTCAAGCGATACATTCAGCAGGTTCCGGAGCTGGCTTGTTTGCATCTTTCCATTCTTTTCCAGGAGTTTGACTGCGCTGGCAGCCAGTTGCACCAGCTCATCTTGCTTGCTATCAATAACCTGTTTCAGGACCATTTCCCGCCGCAGGCGGTGGGTTTTCTCTTGCGCTGTGCTCATATATCCTCCTTTATCTGTTCGTTTGTCTGTTCGTTTGTCTGTCTGTTTGTCTGTTCGTTGTCTTCCAGATGAAACTCATCACATATTCGTATCTGCCCATAGCCCTCGGCCCGCCGCTCGCCTATGCCGTCCAGTTGCAGCGCGGCAAGCCGGGCGTAGTCTGGCTCCTGCTCCGTGCGAAACACATAGACCCCGCCCATGCTGACAGCAATTTCCGACGGTTTGGGCCGCTGCCAGGAGACATTCCACCCCCCGACAACCTGCGTGGTGGTGAACGAGCGTAGCAGGGTTGCCTCAATGCCGGTTGCTTCTTTGAGCATGGCTGCGCTAAACTCCTGCGTTGGAAGCCAGCCTTGCTCCAGCAGGATCGCATCGGAGAGCAGGTTGACGGTGAAAATTGTCCCGACCTCAAAGGGGTCGCCCCCCAGGGTTTCATAGAGGGCCGCCTGCGCCTGGAACTTGCTGGTGAGCCGCTTGACCCGTTGCTGTATGTCGGTGGGCCCCTCTCCGCTCGTGCTCTCGGTTGCTTCCACGCGAACCCGCCCCAGTCCGCTGGTCTGCCGCCCTCCCAGGAGGTCTATCGTTTCCAGGTGCTGGCGTATTTCTTCTGCTTGATTGTGCTGATCATTGTGCTGATCACTGGGAATGACAATGCTCCCACAGAACCTGGTCCTGGTCGGCTTCTTCCCGTTATCTTTGTCAACGTTTGCCTCGTTTATGACCAGGGGAGAATAGAGCATATCTTCCTGGACCGTCCCGCGTCGTCGGTTGATGGCCGTGCGGGTGAGGACACGCTGCTGCACCGAACGAGTTTTGATCTTGTTGGCAGCATTCTTGCGGGTATAGAATGTGCGCCCGACAGCTTCCCAGGGCCGCCCGCTCTCGTCTGTGGGCGAATAGATGAGCGCGGCGGGTTGTTGCCGCTCCCAGCAGACACGCTCGACCAGCGAATCATGGATGTCTTTTTTCCCTTTGGGCTGAATGGCGGTAGCGGGCATCGGACGGACCCAGCTATCGCCCTCCTGTGCGGGGTAGGCATTGTGGCAACGCAGGGCTTCAAAGAGGGCCGGTTCATAGCAACGGCTCCCAAGTGCGCCATAGATGGTTGCGCCGGGAACATAGGGGAAACTCTTGCGAAACTGAGTTCCGGCCTTGCGCTCCGGAAATGCCAGTGGGGCCAGCGCAATAATGGTCAGCGATATAAGCATCAGTTCCCCCCCTTCTCGTGCTGGTTAGCTTTGTAGTGGTTTGTGCTGGCCAGGGCTGTCAGGGCTTGCTCAAGTTCTTCTTTCGGGATGGTCCGGCCATTGCAGCAGACTTCGACCTGCTCAATCGTGGTCCACCCCAACCCGCGTGAGGTTGCGCCCCCCCAACGGGTTGTCAGCCGCAGGGCCGCCCAGAGCAGTGCAACAAGGCCCAGATGCTCATCCAGCGGGGCCAGATATTCCGATAGCGTGCCGATGATGGCGGGCTTCCCCACAAACCACATCTCCTCAACGCTTGTCTCCTGAAAGAGCAATCGCGCATCTTCCGCGGTGCCAAGCTGCCGATTGATCGCAACCGACGGGCGAATCTGTGTTTTTGCCTGTTGCTCATGCTCCGACGGGAGCTGATCGGGAGATGGCAGGCTCTCCGGGTCCACACATCCAATCAGGTTTGCAAAGTGGAAGGGCGAACGCTGCCGTGGATAGCCAAACAGGAGCCGCACAGCATCTTTTGGTATCCCTTCTGCTGATTCCGTGTTTTGCCTTTTTGCTGGTTCCGTATCTTGCTCAAACAGATGGTACACATGGAGATGGGCGGCCCGCGCCAGGGCTTCGGCGGTGTGGCGGGTCTTGCCCTTCACCTGCGACCCCGGAATGATAACCCTCCCCCATCCATCACGGACGATGCTCTTGTCGGCCAGTGAGCCAACGCTGCCCCCCGCCCCTACACTGAGCGGAGTCTGGGCATACATCGTGAGGGAAATCTCAACGTTTGTCTCTTTCATCAGTGTCTCCGTCTATCATGTCATACAGTTCAACCAGATCAGTCCATACAGTCTCCCAGATATGCTCCGCTTTTTTGCGCCAGGGCGGGAGCGGAACATCGGAAGCGTTGCCAGGTTCATCAGGAGTACACCAGGCATCTTCAATGTGGGTTTTCAGGGCTTCCCGCGTCTCCGAATTGCGAAACCGTATGCGGGTATGGAGATATTCCAGCACACTGCGGGTCATCCCAACACTGTCCGAGTGGGTCTCCTGGAGAACACCACGCAAGCGGTAGAGCTGCGAGCGCGGCACCCCGGCCCTCTTCAGCTCACGCAGGGTTGCCACCAACCCGGCAAAATCGCGCCAGCTATAGGGGCGGGCCGTCAGATGGTATTTTCTCTCTTGCTCCCCATCAGGGCCATCAATGCCGAACGCCTCCCGGCGGAAAGCCTCGATGTTGTCGGCAACCATCGTGATAGATTTCAGCACCATAAAATCTATGGTCCCGCCGTAGTATTCATGGTCTTTTACCTGTTTTTTTGCCAGGTCCTTCGCACTCTTGAGCAGCTCCTCAACCAGATCGCGCAGGAAGAAAAATGGTGCGGTTTCCTGAGCAATCACCACCCCCGCCGATAGCCCGACTGTGGGGGTGAAGGTTGAAAATGCTTTTCCGTGTTGCCCGCAGTTGCCGCGGTAGCGGCCTTGATATGGCTTCAATGATTGGAGATGCTCCAACGTCTCGGACTCTGCCAGGTATTGCTCAAACGTGTAGCCAATGGTCAGCGCAATATCGCACGCCCGATTGGCCGGCACAATCAGGAAGAGATCATCGCCGCCAATCGTCAGGATCTCGAAGGGGTGGACATATCGCTCACCGCCTTTTTTCGAGCGTACCTTTTCGGGCTTGAGGTGGGTTGCCAGTGCGGTGAAGACGGCTTTTCTGGCGGCCTTGCGCAGAACATCGGATGTTTTAGCGTATTCCTGGGGGGTCTTGAGCGTGGCAATCAGCCGCCCGATGTTGTTCCCATCGGCATAGATGAAGCCGATATAGCCCTTTGACGATGCGCCAATTTCATGGACATCCTGGGCCGGTTCGACCTTTTGTCCGATGCGCTGCCACTCGGCGGTATACGGAGTTTCCTCAAGATTGTGTCTTCCCAGGTGTTGCTGCCATTCTCCCTCCCAGGACCGTTTATCAATTCCCTCCGATTTCCAGTGAAAAGCCTTGTGAAACCAGTCACGGTCTTCTTCTTCTTTGCCCTTGATGATCTGCCCGACATAGCGTTTGCGGGCCGATGGTTCGCTCATTATGCGCTTATCCTCTCCAACATTTATGGCCCGGACCGCCGGGCGCATCCCGCTGCTGGCACATTTCTCTGCCGGGGGCAGCGCAGGGAAGAAGGGCAAAAAGCGCGTCTGCCTGGCTTCTTCGGGTGCCCCTTGCGGGCCAGGCTTGCCGGGGGGAGCGGTACGCTCATCACGCCGCCGGTTGAACATTGTCGCCAGCACCGTGACCAGTTCGCCAAACGTCTTGCGGTTGAAAAACCGCTCTTGTAATGCTTCGGAGGATGTATCGTCAGCGGCAAAGGGTTCGGGTAGATAGTAGTAGTGTTTCAGGGCCCGCTGCTTCGTCCGGTCATCCCAGTCTTTCAGGAAATCCTCAATCCAGTAATAGGAGCCGTCGGGCTTCTTGCGGAGCCGCCCGAAGCGCAGTTCGAGCAGGCTGAAGGTGGCCGATACCGCCGCGCTATTTGCTGTCAGGGTGTGCTCTGTGTAGAGTGTTTCTATCCTGTTTGCTTTTGCGGCCCCCGTGCCAGCGGGGGTAAAGGCAAGAATGTTGCCACCGCTGGCATAGACGATGCCATACTCGTCCCATTTTTCCTCTCCCCAGGCTACGTCCTGTTGAGCATCCAGATCCCACCCCCACAACGCGGGCAACTGGACTTCGTTGAGCCAGTCGAGAATGGCCGAAGCCCCCCGAATCTCTGGCAACTTCTCGGCCTCAAAAACATATCCCTTGACTTTCGTCACGCCACCGTACACCAGGTCCACGTGGTCTTTGCCATCGGGCAACACGGCTTTAATCCGGCGGTCCAGGTCTGCCAGGTCTTCAGACGATGGCCGAGGTTTGGCCTCAAACACATCCTTCTTAAACACCTCCCGTACAATTGAAAGAACCTTGTTTTTGTCCAGTTCCGGCTGTTCAGCAGTAAAGCAATCGGTCAGGTATCTGGTAAAAGCGTCTTCTGTCATATGCTCTCCTTATTGTTTTTATCATCGTTCCCCTCCGTCGTCATTTTTTCCGTTTTCTCATCGGTCATCGGGTATGGGGATCGGGGGTCTGGCTCGCTCCAGGTGTATAGCTCCGTGTCCAAACACGCAGGCCTTGCCAACATGCACCAGGCTCCCCGCCACCAGCACCATCCGCACGGCGGGAGCAACCCCACGCAGCACGGCACTCCCCACCAGCCCGCCAAGCTGCATATGCTGTGGCTGGCCCCCGCGCCGCGAGGTGCGCCCCCACTCAGCCCACCGCACCTGCTCTTGCTCCACAGCAATCGTTTGCGCCTGTGCAACGAGTGGGCAATAATCTTCCTCCCACGGTCCCCCGCCATGAAACACGGCCAGCGCATTGAGCCGCCAGCAAATGTGCTGCACCAGGACACCAGGGGCAATCGTTTTCAGCCAGTTTCCCTGCGTCTTGAGCCGTAGCGGGGTTGGCAACCGCAGCAGGAGATCATCGGGCAGGCTCCGCGCCCGCGCCACTATTGCGGCTTCATCCAGCAGGGGCAAGCGGTCGGCACCGGGCAATACCCGCCTATTCTGGTAGACCACACACCCGGAGGGTTGCCAGGGGCGGAGGGCTTCAAACCGCTCCAGCCGCGCTCGTGCGTGCTGCCGGCCAAGCCCCATATGCCCCAACTGCTCAAAGGCAAATAGAAAGTAGGGCAGATGGTCCACGCTGCGCCCGATGAGGACCAGCCCAAACTCCAGCGCATCGCCTGCCGCATACGTTGTGCGGCCATCCATCGGTGGCTCAATGACAAAAGGGCGCGGGACATCGCGCAGGTTGTGCAAATGGTCAATATCCGGGGGGCGGGGGGTTTCAAACACCCACCGGTAGGGGCAGAGCGGGGTTATCGTGCAGGTGTGGGATGTATTCCAGCAGGAGGGGGGGCAGGATGCCCGTTGGAATGCATAGCCAAAGCCACCCCGCAGCATTGCACCTTTGTAGTGGGGCAGGGCGGCATCTTCCAACAGCCGGAACGTCACGCGGGCGTGGAGCAGCGGCAGCGAAGCGGGAAGATGTAACAGGTATTCGTGATCAGAGAACGGCCTGGTTATCCCAATGAAAATCCTCGCTGGTTACAAAAAGCGAGTATCAACACACATTGTTCAAGGTATGGCAGGGTATGGCAGGGTATAGATGGTTTTCCCTGGTTCAGGCTCGAGTTCTGTTCAGCCAACTTGAACGTAAGTATACCATATTTTTGTATGATTTGTATGGCAAGAAAAAATTCTGGAGAAATGAGCCACAGTTTGTGGGATGGAGAGGGGAAAGAGGGGGGAGAACATATCGAGCCGCGACCATCGGGAGAGCATTGAGAAACTCGCTCACGGCGGTTGCGGCTCGATATTGATTGTAATTGTTCAGGGGGGGTGCCGAAAAGAGCGACGGAGCCGGTCCTCCCGTGCGGTACCCTCCACTGCATCCGTCACAACTGGCGCAGCGGTTTCTCCTGCCAACGGCACGTTTCCCCTACTGTAACGAATTCATACCATCTCCGGTTGAACACACAAAAAAACCACAAAGACACAAAGGGCACGAAGGTTTTTTGGAAACCGATAGAGAGCCAGCCCAACCTCAGTTGCTTGCTGGCTTGAAGGTGGCGGCAGGCAACTGCACCCGTATGGTTGTGCCCTGCCCTTCGGTGCTGCTGACCGACAGCTCTCCCTGGTGTTGTTCGACGATGCTGTAGGTCAGGGCCAGGCCCAGGCCTGCAGCATTGGTCCTGGTGGTATAGAATGGCTCAAACACTTTCGGCAGGTCGTCGGAGGGGATGCCGTGGCCCGTGTCGCTAATTTCGACAACGACAGTCGGCCCGTGGCGGAGATAGCCAGCGGAACTCGTGGCTGGTTTCCAGCTTAACCCCGCGTTGAAGTGGTAGGCTGGCTGGCTGGTGGTGTAGGTGCGTATGGTCAGCACACCTCCATTCGGCATCGAGTCAATGGCATTGCTAATCAGGTCAAGGCACACCTGCTTGAGCCGCCCGCCAATGGCAAAGACGAGGGGCAGTGCGGGGTACCAGTCGCGCCGTACCTCGATGTTGTTTTTGCGAAGCCGCCTATCTACCAGTCGCAGCACGCCTTCAAGCAAGGTATTGAGATTGAGCGGGCGCATCCCCTCGGCGGCGGGGCGGTAGAATTCGAGCATACGGTGCACCACGCCGATGAGTTTGTCCACCTCGCGTCGGGCCAATGTCTGATATTGCTGACGCTTGTTGTGCTGCAAGTCTCGGTTGCTCATAAGCTGATGGGAATTGAGGAGAGCCTGGAGCGGGTTGTTCATTTCGTGGGCTATAGAGGTGACAAGCCGCTCGACCGTGGCCAGCTTTTCGGTCTGGACTACTTGTTGCATGGTGTGCCAGCGGTAGTAGGTATCGCGCAGATGTTTCTGGAGCACTTCGACAATAGTGGCGTGGAGCTGCGTGGGACAAAGCGGCTTGAACAATAGCCCCTGCACGCCGAGCCGCACAACCTGGGAAATATGCTCCAGCCGTTCGGCAGCTTTTTCGCTTTCCGTTTCCGGCCCTATCCTTTCGACAATGGCTACAATGGGGATGTCAATGGCGTAGTGGCGAATCTGCTTGAGGATGAAGAGGCTTTCTTCTGTGGGGGCGTGCAACCCGATGAGGACCAGATCGAAGGCCTGGTGCTGAAACTGTTCGGCCACCTGCCGGTGGGGTTTCACATATTGCACAACAAAATCATCGTAGGGGAGCACCTTGTGGCAGAGCGCGTACACATCGGCATCGCTCTCGACCACGAGAATCTGGTAGCTCTGCTGATTTTCCATCAGAGCCAGACCCGAAGAAGAACTCGACGATGGCTCATAGCCCTGGTTATAACCCTGGTTATGCTGATTTGTTGGCACGGCGTTGTAACTCTTCCCACACCGCCTCAAGCGATACCCCCTGGTTTTCCAGCAAAACAAGGGTATGGTAGACCAGGTCGGCCACCTCGTAGGTCAATTCGGAAGGAGAGTTGTTTTTTGCGGCAATAATGACTTCCGCGGCTTCTTCCGCAACCTTCTTGCCGATGCGGTCCACGCCCCCACGCAAAAGCTCGGCGGTGTATGAGTTTTGCCTCTGCTCAATGTGTCGCTGGTGGATTGTGTCGGCAAGCTGTGTCAGAATAATGCTGCCGGGCTGCCGCCCCCCCAGAACGTGTCCCTCAATATCCTGGTGAAAACACACGGGCTGGCCCGTGTGGCAGGTGGGGCCTTCGGGTTCGGCCAGAACGAGCAGGGCATCCCCGTCGCAGTCCTGGCGAATGTCTACCAGATGGAGCCAGTGGCCGCTCGTTTCGCCTTTGGTCCATAGCTTGCTGCGGCTGCGGCTCCAGAATGTAACCCGCTTGCTTTCTTTTGTTTTTTGCAGGGCTACCTCGTTCATATAGCCAAGCATCAGCACTTCGCCGCTGCGAGCGTGCTGCACAATGGCCGGAATCAATGGAGTTTTCTCAAAATCTGGCATCCAGTTCTCGTCTTCTAGCTCTCGTTCTCTCGCTCGTTGTCTTCGCGCCCTCGTATCTGTTGCGGCTCCTGTCCACTGGCCCGAAGCTGCTCACGCAACCGGTTCATCTCGTGCATAGCCTGCTCCAGTCGCTCTTCCGGGGTGAGCAGCAGATTTCCCTTTGCGTTCCACCAGCGAAGCCAGGCGGCTTCTATGTTCTGGTATTTCCCCTTCCAGATGCCGACCTCAACCCCAAGTGGCGCGATGGCATAATGTCCCCGCTCATTGGGGGGAGATTTCTCATACGTGCCATCTACCAGATGGTATAGCTCAACATCGGGCGGATTGTGCTCAAAAATAACATAGAAGGGAACTCGTATTCCCTGCTCGTAAACCCAGAATTTCCCCTTGTGCGGAGTCTTGCCGCGCTCTTTGTGCCCCCATCCGCCCGAAACAAATTCTACCACAACCAGCAGGGCAATGTGTTCGTGCCACAGGACATACGAACGGCGGAACTTGCCATCGAGCAACGGCGGCACGCCGGGGACATAGAACCAGTTGGGGGCTTCGGCCCCCTTGATAGGCGTGTCGGTCTGCACGGCGGCCAGGTCCCAATAGATGCCGCTATCCTGCCCGATGCAATAATCTCCCTGGGGGTGACGCTGGCGCAGCATCGGCTCAATGGACGTGGTGAGCAGGATGCTCTGGGGGTGCTCCTGAAAGTTTTTCACAAAAGCCCCATTCTCGTCTGGCAACTGCGTATGGTCAGGCCAGAACAGGCTTCTGGGATCTTCGCCCCCCGCTGAAAGAGGTTTTGCTGGAAGAGCACGCACCGTCTCCATCCTTGCTCCCTCCCTGCTCCTTTCTGCACGTGCCCACCAACCAGTGCAAGAACTCAGTGCAAGAAATGACGATGGCCCGTAAAGACCATTGCCGCGCCAACCGCATCTGCCGCCGCAATAACCTGCTCGTCGCGCACCGAGCCGCCGGGCTGAATGACAGCCGTTGCCCCAGCACGGAGAGCTTCTTCAACCCCATCGGGGAAGGGGAACATCGCATCGCTGGCGACAACCGCCCCCTCCAACGAGAGTCCGGCACTCTGCGCTTTCCAGGCAGCCATCCGCGAGCTATCAACACGGCTCATCTGCCCGGCCCCAATGCCAAGTGTGCGATCTTTTCCTGTATACACAATGGCGTTTGATTTGACATGACGGGCAACACGCCAGGCAAAGCGCATGGCCTGGATTTCGTCCTCGGTCGGGGCCCGTTTTGTCACAACGTTGAGCGGTTCTTCGTTTAGCGGGTTGCTATCGGCTTCCTGCGCCAGTGCGCCGCCGGGAATGGTCCGCACCTGGAGGGTGCCAGGACGGGTAATGCGTTCGCGGGCAATGAGCAGACGACGGTTTTTCTTCTTCTGGAGAAGGTCTAGCGCGTCTGGGGTAAATTCGGGCGCAATGATAATCTCGGTAAAAATTTCGTCAATGGCTTGTGCCAGTGGGAGATCGCAGGGAGCATTGATGGCGACAATTCCCCCGAAGGCAGAGACCGGGTCGGTGGCGAGGGCCCGCTGCCAGGCCTCGGCTCCACTTGCGCCAACGGCAACCCCACAGGGGTTTGTATGCTTGATAATCGCCACGGCGACCTCTTCTGGTTGCCCGGTTGCACCTTCAGCTTCAGCGGGGACAAATTCCTCAATAACTTCCTGTGCGCCAATGACATCGAGCACATTGGTATAGGAAAGGTCCTTGCCGTGGATTTGCTCAAAGAAGCGGGAGAACGAGCCATAGAGCGCGGCCCGCTGGTGCGGGTTTTCGCCGTAGCGGAGTTCGCGGTCGAGTGGCCAGGCCTGCAGGAGCGTCTGCGGAAACGACGTATTGTTGTTCAGGTAGGTGGCAATGGCGGTATCGTAGGCGGCGGTGTGGGCAAATGCGCGGGCGGCCAACCGCTGGCGCAGTTCGGGAGAAATATCTCCCGCTCGGAGCGCGTTCAATATCTCGTCGTAGTCGGCGGGGTCCACCAGCGTCAGCACGGCGGGGAAGTTTTTTGCTGCGGCCCGCAAGAGAGCCACCCCGCCAATATCAATGTGCTCCAGCGCATCGGAGAGCGATATACCCGGCTGTGCAATTTTCTGGACAAAGGGATAGAGGTTGACCACCACAATATCAATGGTTTCGATGGCGTGGGAGCGGAGATGTTCCTGGTGCAGGGGCAAATCGCGGCGGGCGAGAATGCCGGCGTGGATGGCGGGATGCAGTGTTTTGACGCGCCCATCAAGGATTTCGGGGAAGCCCGTCACCTCGCTGACGGAGCGAACGGGGATACCGGCCTCTGTGAGGACTCGGTGGGTGTTTCCCGTCGAGATAATAGTTATATCCAGAGCCGCAAGGCTACGAGCAAACTCGATAATATGGTCTTTATCCCATACGCTGATAAGCGCACGCATCATTCAATGTTCCCCTTCAGTGCTTCTCTTCTGCCCTTTCAATGTTCCCCTTCGGCCTGGGCCCGGTCCTCAATCAAGCCGCTCCGCAACAACGCGGAAACAATTTCGCGGGTGCGGACCTCTCCCAGGCCGCTCCGTTGCGCAATCTGCCCCACGGTGTTTTGCCCATTGACCATTGTCAAAACGCGCCATTCTTCCGCTTCCAGGTTAATATCGGAAGTTCCCGTCGAAGGGTTGGGCACCAGCCGCGGGACTATCGTCAGGGATGGCTCATGGGTTTCCTCAACCGGGTTTTTCTCCCAGGCATCCTGACGCATAATCCCTTCCATAATAACAACTTCATTGCTGACGGAGATGGTATCCTGTGGTGGTTGGACATTATCCAAAAAATGGAAGGGACCGGAAGAGAGGGTAAAGCAGGTATAGACTGCTTCGAGGGGAGGAAACCCCGCCATCTCTGCCCCGATGATTTTCCCATCGCGGAAGAAGATGCGCCCCTGAAATCGTTTTGACGTACCGCGTTCCCCCTCAAACTCGATAGCCCCGGTCTTTTTGCTCAGGTCTACCAGTTGGATAATATCGGTCAGGGGGAACTCACTCAGATCGCCCTGGAGAGCTTTCATAGGCTACAATTTGCTGATAACCAGCTTGCTAATGGCTTTGAGCGTGTCAAAGACCCCGTTTCCCTGGGAGGCAATCGCTTCAAAGCGGGCCCAGTTCATGCTATTCAAATACTTATCCAACACCGGCACCGGCAGGGCCGTGGGGAGGTCGCGTTTGTTATATTGCAACACGATAGGGAATTCTTGAAACTTTTTATTCTGGCGGGTGATATTCACGGCCAATTCTTTGAGACTCTTGATATTTTCTTCAAGTTTATCCCGTTGGGAGTCTGCAACAAATACCACCCCATCGGACCCGTTCAGCACAGCAACTCGTGTCCGTTCGTAGAGGACCTGCCCAGGGACCGTGTAGAGATGAAAGCGGGTCTGAAACCCACGCACTTTGCCAAGATCGAGCGGCAAAAAGTCAAAAAAGAGCGTTCGTTCCGTTTCTGTGGCAATAGAAAGGAGATCTCCTTTTGCATCACGCGGCACCTGGGTATGGATATACTGCAGGTTCGTTGTTTTGCCACACATCCCTGGTCCATAATAAACAATTTTGCAGTGTATTTCGCGTGCTGCAACGTTGATTAGAGCCATAGATTCTCTCGTATGCCTATCAAACAGAATACCCAGAATACCACCCGTTGAGCGGCAACCGTTAGATACATCGAAAAAAAGCGACAATGGTTCAGCGTTCTTCTCGCATCCCCTCTGTTCTTCATGGAGTCAGTCCTGTTCATCAGAAAACCGAACCCGTTCATGCTCCGCGTCTCGTTATCAGTCTCTCAAGCCGAACGCGCTTCACGACGCGCTCAATCACGGAAGAGCAAATCTATAGTGTCTTCCATTGAGGTCCGGAAAGAGGACCCGAGCACCTCATCGCGGGATTTGTGCTGCTGGCGCACGCGGTCCAGCACGCTCCCCAGTTCGTCGGTGGCTTTCTTGGTCAATACCTTGACTAACCCGATGTGGGTTCCCTTATTGAAGATAACGCACAGAATCCATTGTTCTTCGATGAGCGCAATGAAGATATTTTCGCGGACTCCCTGTTGGAAGAGCATGCGAAAATCTTTTTCTCGCAGGAGTTTTGCAACTTCTCGCGAGGATGCGAACGTGCCGGCGATGAGGGCTCCCAGGGCGGTAATGTCCTGGTGGTTGCCGTCGCCTTGCGAGGCTATCACCTGGCCGCTTTTATCAAGCAGGAGCGCATAGTTGCCCCCGGTGTCCTCCACCAGATGCCCCAGGCAATCCTCGATCTGTACGATCTCATCAGTAGGTACAACCAGGCTTGTAAGTTGTGGGTCCATCGTTACTTGCCTACCTTACCATTTCCCAATTATTGAAATCCGGAAATCCTACGCTATCAGGAATTATAACACATCATGCAGGGTCATATTGCTTCCAATGCTTCGATGAGTTCAACGCGATGGAGTGCGACAAGGAAGCGGATATACCCCAGTTCTTCGCGTGCATTGGCGACGATAAGAAGCATTGCTTCGTGGGTAATCAGTTCAAGCAGAACGATTCCCTGCTCATATTCCAATAAAGTCTGGACGGAATTTCCTTTGTGTATTTCGCGACCCAATGACTCAGAGGTTGCAAGACCATTGGATGCAACCGCACAGATTGCATCAACATCTACCCCTGGTCGAGCCGTACTTTCTATCAATAACCCATCATGGGCAACTATTGCGGCAAGTTCTACACTGTCGAGTGCTCGAAAGCGTCCTAGCAGGCTCTTCAGGTCATTGCTCATAGAGGGTCTCCTCAGCGCATGTCTGTATACTGTAGCATAACATAGGGTTCTCTATCTGTCGAGTCTGGTTTCCGGTATATCTTCCAGCACCCGGGTCAGGACGGTAATGGCATTGGTATACTCTTCCAGGACAAGGTGTTCGTCTGGCGTGTGGTCCAGGCGGGAGTCACCGGGTCCATAGGTGACAATGGAGCACCCCCAGGCCGGCCCGGACACGTTCATGTCGGAGGTGCCGGTTTTGTGGAGAAACCCTGGTTTCCCCCCGTTGCTCCGAATGGCGCGGACAAAGGCGGTGGCGAGTGGCGTGGTGCGTGGGCTACGGAAGGCCGGGCACCCTCCCGTAAAGGTCAGGGTGGTTGCGTCGTCGCCAAAGGTTTGCAAGGTTTTGGCCAGGTCGTGTGGGGCGATCCCTTCGGGCAACCGTAGCCCGATGGTTGCCTCAACCTCGTCGGACAGTCCATCGCTACGGCTCGTTATGGAGCGCAGCGACGGGGTTAGCTGGTCAAACACTCGCTCGCGCCCTTCGTTGTGGCGGGCGCAATGCTGCTGCACGGCCAACCAGAAGTCTACCAGGTGTTCGGGGGCGGCGCGGAGCGCACCGGCACTGTGGGCGGCGGGCTGGGTGCGCTGGTAGTGGGTCAGGAGCCGCCCTTTGTAGCCCAGGGTAATACGGTTCCACCCGCTCGGCTCACCAATGATGCACCCGTCGGGACGGTAGCATCCAACAGCATAGTGGGCCCCTTTTGAGCTGGCGACCTCTTCTTCTACTGCACCCACCAGCACCACGCGACAGCGCAGCGTTCCCCGCTGCAAAGCACGAATTGTGGCACACACAAATGCGGCAAAGGGCCCCTTTGCGTCTACGCTCCCTCTCCCATAGAGCCGCCCTTGCTCGATGCGAACAGGGATATTGCCCGGAACGGTGTCTATGTGCCCAAGCAGGACGATGAGCGGGCCCGTATCGCCCACCGTGCCTATGGCATTGCCGGCCTCATCGCAGAAGGCTTCAAGCCCATGCTGCTGCATGTAGTCTACAAGAAACGTTGCGACCTCGGCTTCGTTGTATGAAGGCGAGGGGATACGGACACATTGTTCAAGAAAAGCAATTTCTGCTGTAGTCATAGGTATGGGCTGTTTACGGGCTATGCTGCTCTTTTCCTTTTTCCACCTGATTTTTTATCAGGTGGGTGAGCAACCGAGCCAGAAACGAGCGGATGTTTCGGACAATGGCCTTTCTGCTCATGTCGTCCAGCTCATCAACAATAGCGAGGGCTTCGGTCTGTTGCCCATACTGGATATGGTGCCGCAAATTGGCCAGTTCTTCTCTCATCATGATTATCTATACTTTGCCCCTACCGGCTTCTCTTGCCTATTATACCAGAAGTCAGCCTTGCTTTGCATTCGGTGGGTCGGCAGTGTCGGAACAGGCACCGAGCTTTGCCCGTGAGTATGATACTATAGTACAATGTGACTGTACTCTCATACTCCATTTACCACTGTTGGGCCAGTGGAGAGGGGGAATAATATATGATTTCCGGTAATTTGCTGAATAGAGATAGAAGTTGTGCAATGCATGTAACGATATTAACTGTTGGAACACGAGGGGATATACAGCCATATGTCGCGTTGGGACGGGGACTGAAGCAGGCCGGCTATGAGGTTCGTATCGCAACAAGCAGGACATTTGAATCGTTCGTCACCCGCTATGGGTTAGAATTTTTTCCTCTCAATGTGGATGTCTTTGAACTCTCTTCAAGTGGGAAGGCCGACGGCATTCTGGGGTCAACCAGTCCGCTCAAATACCTGTTCAGTGTTATCCGCACCTTTGGGCCCGTCCTCGAACAGGTGCAACACGATTCCTGGAAAGCCTGTCAGAATACCGATGCTATCATCTATCACCAATCGTTGCCCAATAGCTACTTTATTGCGCAGCATCTCGGCGTACCCTGCTTTCTTGCAACGCTCTACCCCATCAGTATGACCCGCACTCAACCACATGTCATGTTTTATGGGGGGCCGCGCCTGGGAGATACCTACAACTGGCTGACCTACGAGCTGACCGACGAGGTGGGATGGCAGATTTGCCGGCCCTCTATCCGGAAATTCTGGCGCAAACAGGTCAACTATTCGCCCGCCCCTTTTGTCAGCCCGCACCGCCGGCAGCGGGGAGAAGGGTTGCGATACCTCTATGGGTATAGTCACCATGTGTTTCCCCGTCCGGCCGACTGGCCCGATCATCTGCATATCACGGGTTACTGGTTTCTCGACGATCTGGAGGGGTGGGAGCCGCCGGCCGACCTGCTGCATTTCCTTGCGTCCGGCCCTCCGCCCGTCTACGTGGGGTTTGGCAGTATGAGCAACCGCAACACGGCCCATGAGACAACACGGATTGTGCTCAGTGCGCTGGCACGGTCCGGGCAACGGGGCATTCTCGCCACAGGATGGGGAGGACTGGCCGAGGAGGTGGTCGTGCCCGACAATGTGTATGTCTTGCGAAGTGTCCCCCATAGCTGGCTCTTCCCGAAGATGGCTGCTGTGGTGCATCATGGAGGGGCGGGGACAACCGCCGCCGGGCTGCGGGCCGGCATTCCTACCATCATCATTCCGCACACCGCCGAACAACCCGCGTGGGGCCGCCGCGTTGAGGAGCTTGGGGTCGGGCCCGCGCCCATCGCCCGCAAAAACCTGACCGCCGAACAACTTGCCAACGCCATAACCTGTGCAACGACCGATGAGGGGATGCGAGCGCGGGCCACCCTGCTTGGGCACCGCATACGCGACGAAAACGGGGTAGAGCAAGCCGTCAACGTGTTTAGCCACTATACCCGTTTGTTCTCCCCCACATATCGCCCGTTTGATAGATCACCATCCTCATACTTCGGGTAATACCAGGTAATACCTGGTTCCGGTTGATCACGTCTTAGACATGGTTCAAACGCGCTTGACAGTTCACATATATAAGCACCTATGCTGCCGGTACCGTTTCCGCATAACCCAGGGCCGTCCACCAGTCGGTGGGGGCATCCGTGATACCGCTCAGTTGCAAGACATGGTTCAAAAATGGCACATTCCGCTTGACCGTATAAACCCGCCGCAAGCCACGCCACTTTCGTGGCAGTGGTCAGGCGGGTTTCTCAAAAGGCTTTAGCCCGCCGAATGGCGAAAACTTTGATTACGGCTATTTGTGATACAATACCGTTCAGGCTTTCCCCCCCCACAAACCAAAGGCCCATTGTGGCAGACGAGCGGTATCAGGGTTTGGGAATGGACCTTTCCAACGTATCGGTACCTGATTCCATCTGCGAACCTTCAGATGGGTAAAACCGGTAGAGTAAAACCGGTAGAGTTCGAGCAGTTCTGCTCACGTATCGTAGACCGGCTGTCGCTTCGGCTCAGCGCGGAGCATGCGTAGTCCCCTGGACACGGGGCAAGTGGCTTGTTGTGCGGACTCCCGTGGGGAGCCGCACGCAAGAAGCCGCCGCGCTTGAGCGCGTGCGGAATGTGCCATTTTTGAACCATGTCTTACTGTACAGAATAACCTTATAACCAATCGCAATGGGATACTTATGGAACATCTTCGCTCTGCCATTCTCCTTTCTCCTGATGCCATGGGGTTCTTCCCCACCTTGCTCATGCAAATCATCATCCTGGTGTTCCTCCTGTTCTGGAGACAGAAATCCCTGGTTATCTGGTTGCTGATTGGTTGGCAATGCAGTTTGATGCTGTTAGTCGCATCGTTCTTTGCAGGTCTGACCATCTATGCGCCACTCGGCGGCTACATCTACTGGATAGGGTGCATAACCTTTGCCTGGATCGCCAATATCTTTATCATCCAGTTTGCCTATCACATTCCACGTTTGCTCTACCCGCGTGAAGCACGAATCGTCCTGGTGCTCTCACTGATGCTCGGAGTCGCCCTGCTCACGCTGATGTATGGTGAGGCCAGCAGAAAGCCGCGTATTACTGATTATGGATTTGATACGTTCTATTATGGCATTGTGACTACGAGCCAGGGGCCTTCTTTTTTCTCCGCATATCTAACGTGGGTCCGAACGCTGTATTGAGCGCCGGTGGGGGCCGTGGTCGGGCGTTTCAATCCTCCGTGAGGATTAACGTGGGTCCGAACGGCGCGTCGATCCCTGCAAAGAGGGCGGCTGTTTCCGTTTCAATCCTCCGTGAGGATTAACGTGGGTCCGAACAATGTCATCGTTGACAGTAAATTTCCTGTTTGGGAGTTTCAATCCTCCGTGAGGATTAACGTGGGTCCGAACCTGAGTAATGGTTGCGCTGTTTGAATCATCGTCAAGTTTCAATCCTCCGTGAGGATTAACGTGGGTCCGAACGTATTTAGATGGGTCGACCAACAAGAGGCAGTTTTGTTTCAATCCTCCGTGAGGATTAACGTGGGTCCGAACCGAAATCACAAGCTAACATCTTGCGATTTTCCACCGTTTCAATCCTCCGTGAGGATTAACGTGGGTCCGAACCCGAGCAAAGCCAGCCGCTTGTCGCTTATGAGCGGCTGTTTCAATCCTCCGTGAGGATTAACGTGGGTCCGAACCTCGCGCCCTCGCGGGACGCACGCCACTGATGATGGTGTTTCAATCCTCCGTGAGGATTAACGTGGGTCCGAACTTGCAAAGATCGGAAGGCTCGGCGGTGACGTGGGGGTTTCAATCCTCCGTGAGGATTAACGTGGGTCCGAACAGCCCTTAAGGGGGCGAGAAATCAATTAAAGTTTCTGTTTCAATCCTCCGTGAGGATTAACGTGGGTCCGAACCTCTCAAGTCCGCTATGCCGCCCTGCTCCAGGGTGTTTCAATCCTCCGTGAGGATTAACGTGGGTCCGAACCTTTCGGCCTCGTCCCAACTTATATCCGTCATTTTTGTTTCAATCCTCCGTGAGGATTAACGTGGGTCCGAACTGCACCAAAACATAAGTCTTAGTGCATTTTTTTGAGTTTCAATCCTCCGTGAGGATTAACGTGGGTCCGAACCACTCTGGGGCGATTACAAACGCCCACGCGAATGGCTAGTTTCAATCCTCCGTGAGGATTAACGTGGGTCCGAACGAGATGATTGATGAGGTTTTGCCCGACCTTGACGAGGTTTCAATCCTCCGTGAGGATTAACGTGGGTCCGAACCGTACTGTTCTCTCTGTCCGCCCTGACTGGAGGAATGTTTCAATCCTCCGTGAGGATTAACGTGGGTCCGAACGGAAATAGAATATTCCTGGTCGGCCCAGACGGAACCGTTTCAATCCTCCGTGAGGATTAACGTGGGTCCGAACTTGGACATGCTCCCCATTGCCCCCTCAATACTGGGAAGTTTCAATCCTCCGTGAGGATTAACGTGGGTCCGAACTTCAGGTAGGCAGGACTAGTAGACTATCAAGCACTATTTGCATAGTTCCGGCATTGCGATTATCCTGGTGAGCATATCGACTACAGAAGCCTGGAAGCAACGGAGTGCTGCCATGAACAAGACCTATCGGGTCACCTTAACGA